>DAHUXX010000275.1 GCA_027306955.1 Acetobacteraceae bacterium
GAGCGGCAGGAAATCCGGCAGTTCCCCGGCCACGACCTCGAGCCCGTGCTGCTCGTAGAGCGCCAGCAGGTCGACCATCGCCTGGCCGCGGTCGCGGCTCTCGCCATGCACGTGCTCGAACAGGTGCAGCGACACGGCGCGCCCGCGGTCGAACAGCGCGACGTAGCGCTCCTGCAGGTCGTAGAGATCCGCCTCGCGCAGTTCGCGCAGGAAACCAGTGAGCGCCAGGCGAGCTGCCTCGGGCAGCAGCGCCTCGCCTTCCAGAACGGCGGCGATTTCCGCCGCCCCTGCCTGCAATTCCGGCGTCGGGTAGGAAAGCAGCGCTGCCAGCGCGCGATAGGTCAGGGCCATCACTCGACCTCCATCGGCGTCTTGCCAGCCTTCTGGCCGAACAGGTCGAAGCCCGTGCGACCGGTGCAGCCCTCGCCGAAGGAGAATCCGCAGCTGCCACGCAGCTGGTAGGCGTCCTCGCCGGTCTCGCGGTGCGCCGTCGGGATGACGAAACGATCCTCGTAGTTGGCGATCGCCATCAGCCGGTACATCGCCTCGATCTCCGCGCCCGTGAGGCCGACACCTTGCGCGAGACCGTCGTCGATCACGCCGTCAACCGTCTTGGCGCGCATGTAGCCGCGCATCGCCAGCATCCGCCGCAGCGCAAGCTCCACCGGTGCCGTGCGCCCGGCGGTGAGCAGGTTGGCGAGATAGCGCACCGGGATCCGCAGCGAGGCGACGTCCGGCAGGCCCCCGGCCTCGCCGAGATCGCCCTTCGCCGCCGCGGACTGGATCGGCGAAAGCGGCGGCACGTACCAGACCATCGGCAGCGTGCGGTATTCCGGATGCAGCGGGAAGGCGATGCGCCAGTCCATCGCCATGCGCCACACCGGTGAGCGCCGCGCCGCCTCCAGCCACGCCTCCGGGATCCCGTCCTGCCGCGCGTGGGCCTGCACCGCCGTGTCGAACGGATCGAGGAACACCCTGAGCTGCGCTTCGTAGAGATCGCCCTCGTCGGGAACGGAAGCGGCCTCTTCGATGCGGTCCGCGTCGTAGAGCACGACGCCGAGGTAGCGGATGCGCCCGACGCAGGTCTCCGAGCACACTGTCGGCTGCCCCGCCTCGATGCGTGGATAGCAGAAGATGCATTTCTCCGATTTGCCGGAGGACCAGTTGTAATAGATCTTCTTGTACGGGCAGCCGGAGACGCACATGCGCCAGCCCCGGCACTTGTCCTGGTCGATGAGGACGATGCCGTCCTCCTCGCGCTTGTAGATGGCGCCGGTGGGGCACGCAGCGGCGCAGGCCGGGTTGAGGCAGTGCTCGCACAGCCGCGGCAGGTACATCATGAAGGTGTTCTCGAAGGCGCCGTAGATGTCCTTCTGCACGCCATCGAAGTTCACGTCGCGCGAGCGCTTGGCAAACTCCCCGCCCAGGATCTCCTCCCAGTTCGGCCCCCACTCGATCTTCTCCATCCGCTCGCCGGAAATGAGCGAGCGCGGGCGGGCGGTCGGCGCTGCCTTCGTCGCCGGCGCCGCCTGCAGATGCTCGTAGTCGAAGGTGAAGGGCTCGTAGTAGTCGTCGATCTCCGGCAGATCGGGGTTGGCGAAGATCTTGGCCAGCACCCGCCACTTGGCGCCGATGCGCGGCTCGATCTTTCCGTTGCGCTTGCGTACCCAGCCGCCGTTCCAGCGCTTCTGGTTCTCCCACTCCTTGGGATAGCCGATGCCCGGCTTGGTCTCGACATTGTTGAACCATGCGTATTCCACGCCCTCGCGGCTGGTCCACACGTTCTTGCACGTGACGGAGCAGGTGTGGCAGCCGATGCACTTGTCGAGGTTCAGCACCATCGCGATCTGTGCGCGAACCTTCATCACACGGCCTCCCTCGTCGCCGGCTCGTCATCGAGCCAGTCCACCTTGTTCATCCGCCGGACAATGATGAACTCGTCACGGTTGGAACCGACCGTGCCGTAGTAGTTGAACCCATAGGCTTGCTGCGCATAGCCGCCGATCATGTGCGTGGGCTTCAGCACCGCGCGCGTCACCGAGTTGTGGATGCCGCCGCGCTGGCCCGTCACCTCGCTGCCAGGCACGTTCACGATCTTCTCCTGCGCGTGGTACATCAGCGTCATGCCGGGGTTCACCCGCTGGGAGACGACGGCGCGGGCAACGAGCGCGCCGTTGGCGTTGTAAGCCTCCACCCAGTCATTGTCGGCGATGCCGGCTTCGCGCGCGTCGTCCTCGCTGATCCAGATCACCGGGCCGCCGCGGTTCAGCGTCAGCATCAGCAGGTTGTCCGTGTACGTGCTGTGGATGCCCCATTTCTGGTGCGCCGTGATGAAGTTGAGCACGATCTCCCTGTTGCCGTTGCCGTGCTTGCCGCGCACCGGTGCCACCGCCTTGGTATCGACCGGCGGCCGCCAGGTGACCATGGCCTCGCCGAACGCGCGCATCCACGCATGGTCCTGGTAGAGCTGCTGGCGGCCCGTCAGCGTGCGCCAGGGGATCAGTTCGTGCACATTGGTGTAGCCGGCGCTGTAGCAGACCTTCTCGCTCTCGATCCCGGACCAGGTGGGCGAGGTGATGATCTTGCGAGGCTGCGCCTGCAGGTCGCGGTAGCGGATCTTCTCGTCCGCCTTTGGGATCGCGAGATGCGCGTGCTCGCGCCCGGTAATTTTCCCGAGCGCCTCCCACGCCTTCACCGCGACCTCGCCGTTGGTTTCGGGCGCGAGGCTCAGCACCACCTCGATCGCGTCGATGTCGGTTTCCATGCGCGGCTGGCCGTTCTTCGCGGTGCCATTCAGCGCGCGCAGGAAATCCATCTCGTGCTGCGTGTTCCAGCCGATGCCCTTGCCGCCGTTGCCGATCTTCTCCATCAGCGGCCCCACCGAGGTGAAGCGTTCCTGGATTGTCGCGTAGTCCCGTTGAATAACCGTAACGGATGGCATGGTACGGCCGGGGACGGGCTCCACCTCGCCGCGCTTCCAGTCCCGCACGTCGAAGGGCTGCGCCATCTCGCCCGCGGTATCGTGCAGGATGGGCGTAAGGACGACGTCCGTCTCCTTGCCCAGCACCTCCGGCGCGACCCTGGAGAACGCCTTCGCGATTCCCCGGTAGATGTCCCAGTCCGTCCGCGACTCCCACGCCGGGTCCACCGCGGCCGAGAGCGGGTGGATGAACGGGTGCATGTCGGACGTGTTGAGGTCCGCCTTTTCGTACCAGGTCGCCGTCGGCAGCACGATGTCGGAATAGACGCAGGTCGTGCTCATGCGGAAATCGAGCGTCACCAGCAGATCGAGCTTGCCTTCCGGCGCCTGCTCGCGCCACGCGACCTCGCGCGGTTTCTCGCGACCCTCTTCGCCGAGATCCCTGCCGAGCACGCCGTTCGAGGCGCCGAGCAGATGCTTGAGGAAATACTCGTGCCCCTTGCCGGAGGAGCCGAGCAGGTTGGAACGCCAGACGAACAGGTTGCGCGGCCAGTTCGCGGGGTCATCGGGATCGTTGCAGGACAGCTCCAGCTCGCCAGAGGCGAGCGCCCTCGCCACGTAGTCTTTCGCTTCCAGCCCCGCCGCCTTCGCCCGCGCGGCGATGGAGAGGGGGTTTTGTTTCAGCTGCGGCGCGGAAGGCAGCCAGCCCATGCGTTCGGCGCGCACGTTGTAGTCGATGAGGCTGCCGGACCAGTCACCCGGGGGCGCGGTAGGCGACAGGATCTCGGACGTCGCCAGCGTTTCGTACCGCCATTGGTCCGTATGCGCGTAAAAGAACGAGGTCGCGTTCTGCTGGCGCGGCGGGCGGTGCCAGTCGAGCCCGAAGGCGACCGGCAGCCACCCGGTCTGCGGCCGCAGCTTCTCCTGGCCCACGTAGTGCGATCAGCCGCCGCCGGACTGGCCAACGCAGCCGCAGAACACCAGGAGGTTGATGATCCCCCGGTAGCTCATGTCCATGTGGTACCAGTGGTTCAGCCCGGCGCCGAGGATGACCATGGAACGGCCGCCGGTCTTCTCGGCGTTGGACGCGAACTCCCGCGCGACATGGACGATCTGGTGGCGCGGCACGCCGCTCACGCGCTCCGCCCAGGCCGGCGTGAACGGCTGGTCCGCCTCGTAGTCGCGCGCGACGTTGCCGCCACCGAAGCCGCGGTCGAGCCCGTAGTTGGCACAGAGCAGGTCGAACACCGTCGCGACCAGCGTCTCACCATCCGCGAGCGGCAGCCGGCGGACGGGCACGTTGCGCGACTGCACCGCCGCGTGCTCCGTCGCGGCGAAGCCGTTGCTCGCCGCCCCGCCGAAATACGGGAACGCAACGGATGCCACGTCGCCGCCGGCGAGCGAGAGCGCCAGATTCACCTCGCGTCCCTCACCGTCGCGTGGCTCGAGGTTCCACTTGCGCTGCTCGCCCCAGCGGAAGCCGACGGAGCCGCGCGGCACCACCGGCGTGCCCGCTTCGTCGAAGGCGACCGTCTTCCACGCCGGGTTGTTGCCCTCGCCCAGCGCGTCGGAAAAATCTTCGGCGCGCAGCAGGCGCTCCGGCACGTAGTGCTCGCCCTGGCGCGAGAGGCGCACCAGCATCGGCATGTCGCTGTAGCGGCGGGCGTAGTCGTCGAAATACGGGACCTGGCGGTCGAGATGGAATTCGCGCAGGATCACGTGGCCCATTGCCATGGCGAGCGCCGCGTCGGTGCCCTGCTTCGGGTGCAGCCAGAGGTCGGCGAATTTCGTTGCTTCGGCGTAATCTGGCGAGACGACGACGCTCTTCGCCCCCCGGTAGCGCGCCTCGCTATAGAAATGAGCGTCCGGCGTGCGCGACTGCGGCACGGTGGAACCCCAGAGGATGAGATAGCCGGCGTTGTACCAATCGGCACTCTCCGGCACGTCGGTCTGCTCACCCCAGGTCATCGGGCTCGCCGGCGGCAGGTCGCAGTACCAGTCGTAGAAGCTGAGGCACACGCCACCGATGAGCGAGAGGTAGCGCGCGCCCGCGGCGTAGGAGAGCATCGACATCGCGGGGATCGGCGAGAAGCCGACGACGCGGTCCGGCCCGTGCGCCTTGATCGTGTGGGCGTTGGCCGCCGCGATGATCTCCTCCACCTCCTCCCAGTTGGCGCGCACGAAGCCGCCGAGGCCGCGCCGGCCGACATAGCTCGCCCGCTTCCCGGCGTCCTCGACGATCGATGCCCAGGCGGCAACGGGCGTGCGGATCGCTCGCGCCTCCCGCCACAACCGCAACAAACAGCTGCGCACCAGCGGGTATTTCACCCGGTTCCCGGAATAGAGGTACCAGGAATAGCTCGCCCCTCGCGAGCAGCCACGCGGCTCGTGGTTGGGCATGTCGGGCCTGGTGCGCGGATAGTCGGTCTGCTGCGTCTCCCACGTCACGATGCCGCCCTTGACGTAGATCTTCCACGAGCACGAGCCGGTGCAGTTCACCCCGTGCGTGGAGCGGACGATCTTGTCGTGTTGCCAGCGCTTGCGATACGCATCTTCCCACCCGCGCGGCTCGTCGGTGGTGACACCGTGCCCGCCGGCGAACTTTTCGTTACGACGTCGGAAGAAAATGAGGCGGTCGAGGAACAGGCTCATCGGTATGCCCTCACGCGGCGCTGGCGCGGCTGCTGGTGCGGATGAACCCGATCGCGACCAGCATCGCCGCGACCGCGAGCACCACGTAGACAAAGAACCCGCCGGAATAGCCCGCCGCGCCCAGCGCGCCGGCGAACAGCCCCAGCATCGGCGGGATCACGAACCCGCCCAGCGCCCCGAGCCCGCCCACGATCCCGGAGGCGCCTCCCACCGCGTGCGGCACGTATTTCGGCACCATCTTGAACACCGCGGCGTTGCCGAGTCCCATGCCGAGCCCGATCGCAAGCTCGCCCGCGACGTTGACGGAAAACCCGGTCACGAAGGTCAGCAGCGCCGCCCCGACAAGCACGATGGTAAACGATATCAGCGCCATGATTTCGCCGCCGAACCGTTCCGCAAGCGAGCCGCCGCCGACACGGGCCGCGGCCGCGAGCAGCGAGAAGCCGATGCCGCCCAGCATGCCCGCCTGCGTCAGCGTCAGGTGATGCAGGTTGATCCAGTAGGTGGGGAACCAGGCCGTCAGCGACAGGAAGCCACCGAAGGAAACGAAGTAGAGGAACGTGAGGCCCCAGGTGCGCGTCTCGTCCGCGGCCATGATCAGCGCCCCCCAGACGGACTCGCTCGGCAGCAGCTCCTGGCCGTGGCGCTGCGCGATCGCGCGCGCCTCCGCCGGCGCCATGTCGCGGGCACGCAGCTGGAAGTAATAGGCGTCCTTCGCGAGCCAGCCATAGATCGCGGTGCCGATGAGCAGGAACGCGAGCCAGGCCAGGTAGGACCCGGCGAGGCCCAGCGCCGCGATCGCGAACGGCAGCAGCAGCGTGAACAGCCCGGGTGCGAGGTTGCCGACGCCACCATAGATGCCCAGCGCCGTGCCTTGCCGGTTGCGCGGGAACCAGTAGGAGACCTGCGGACTGCCGACCGAGAAGGACGCGACGCCGCAGCCGCTCATGAACCCGAACAGCAGAATCACCGGGTACAGCGCCGCGGTGACGTTCGGCACCGTCACCAGGATGAACACGAGGCCCCACATGCCGACGATGGAGACGCCGAACAGCACCAGCATCGGCAGCCGCCCGCCCACCTTGTCCACCCAGGCGCCGAACGGGATGCGCAGGAGCGAGCCGGTCAGCTGCGGCGCCGCCACCAGCAACCCCACCAGCAGCGGCGAGAGATGCATCGAGATCTGGAACGCGTGCGCCGCCGGCCCATAGAGCGAGACCGCCGCGAAGCCGATGAAGAACCCCCAGGTGCCCATGACCAAGCCCAGGCGTGGGCTGCCCTGCAGCCCTTGCTCCGCCGGGCTCATGGCCCCGGGAGCGGCCGATGCTCCGGTCGTTGCGTCCACTTTCCGTGCTCCTTCGTGCCCCGGCCGGTGCGTGCGGGTGCGATGCCCGCCGGCACGCGGCCTCGCGGCCCGATGCCGCGATCGGGACAAAGCTTGCAGCAACCTTGCGGCAGCAACCTTGATATGGATCAAGCACAAATGCGGCCAAGCGCACTATTTAACGTGATCTGGATCACGCGAAAGGCGTGCCGGAGGCGCGGATGCGGATGACCGACCGATGAATGTCGCGATCGGGCCGCGGGTGGGCGACCCGGGCGGAAACGCCGGCGCGGAGCCCTCCGCGGCCGAGCTGCTGGGCCGCATCCCGTGGCTGCGCCATGTCCCGCCGGCGACCATCGCGCGGCTGGCGCGCCAGGCGGTGCTGCACCGCGTGCCGGCGGGCAGCATCCTGTTCGAGCAGTCCGAGACCCCGACCTTCGCGCAATGGCTGCTGGCCGGCGCCGTGGCGCTGGTCGGCGTGGTGGGCGCGAACGAGGTCGCGATCGAGACCGTGCTGCCGTTCGACCTGCTGCTCCCCGCCGCGGTGCTGAACCGCCAGCCCTATCTGAGCCGCGCGCGAGTGCTGGAGGAGGCGCATCTCGCGCTCATCCCGGCCGACGCCTTCCGCGACGAGGTGGTGCGCGACCACGCGCTGTGCCTCGCCGTGCTCGCCTCCCAGGCGGCGCAGTTCCGCCGCCAGGTAAAGCAGCTGAAGAACCTCAAGCTGCGCCCCGCCGAGGAGCGGGTCGGCTGCTACCTGCTGGCACTGGTGGAGCGCCACGCGCCGGCGACGGCGATCCGCCTGCCGCTGGAAAAGCGCCTCATCGCCGGCCAGCTCGGCATGACGCGCGAGACCTTCTCGCGCACGCTCGCCGCCATGGCGCGCCACGGGCTGCGCGTCGCCGGCGACACGGTGGAGGTCACCGACGCGGCTGCCCTGCGCGCCAGGTTCCGCCTCGACCCCCTGATCGACGCGCCGGAGCCGGTCGAGCCGATGGCGCCCAGCGGCGGCTGAGCTGCCAGCGGGAGTGGCCGCCGGCTTGCGCGCGGTCCGCGCGGGCCGGTAGAACGCCCGCTCGGCAGCGGAATATGGAGGTCGATCATGCGCCACTCACACGCAGCCATGGCGGCGGCGGTCCTGCTGGGTCTGGCGGGATGCGCCCAGACGCCGACCTCGGCGACGGTCTCGGCGGTGCCCGGCCCCGGCAAGAGCTTTCCGGCGTTCCAGGCCGACCAGGCCTATTGCCAGCAATTCGCGAACTCCCAGGTGGCCGGCCAGGCCCAGCAGGCGAACAACAAGACGCTGATCGGCGCCGGCGCGGGCACGGTGGGCGGCG
>DAHUXX010000070.1 GCA_027306955.1 Acetobacteraceae bacterium
CGTGGTGAAGACCTCGCCCAGAAACAGCCATGACCCGTGCGACTGCGAAACGAGATTGGTATGCTTGCCCTGCCAGCCCAAGCCCGCGCGCTGCGCCGCCGGCTTCTCCAGCACCGGCGCCGTATCGACGAACACCTTCACCTCGCCGCCATGCCGCGCCGCGATGTGCTGCGCGAGATGCTTCAGCTTGCCCTTCAGCAGCTCGTGATAGTCGCGCCCGCGTGCGTAGACGCTGATCGTCCCCCGCTCGCGCCGCCGAAGATTGTCCAGCGGATCGCCTGCCGGCGCATAGGAAAGCCCGACACAGACCACGCTCCGCGCCGCCGGCCACAGCGCGCGCGGGCTTGCCCGCTCGGCCTCGCGGTTGGCCAGCCACGTCATCGTCCCCTGGTAACCCGCCGCGAGGAACTCCCGCAACCGCGCCGCGTCGTGCGGCCCCGGCTCGGCAGTTGCGATGCCCACTGCATCGAACCCGAGCGCCTCTGCCTTGGCGCGGATCTCAGCCGCGGCCGCGATAGGGTGCGACGCCATGCTCGGGGATCCACACCCCTTCGGGCGGCGCGCCGGACTGCCAGAACACGTCGATCGGCATGCCCCCGCGCGGATACCAATAGGCACCGATGCGCAGCCACGCGGGCGAAAGCGTTGCCATCACCCGCTCCGCGATCGCCATCGTGCAGGCCTCGTGGAAGGCGCCGTGGTTGCGGAAACTCGCCAGGTAGAGCTTGAACGATTTGCTCTCCACGATCCACGCGTCGGGGATGTAGTCGAGCACGATATGCGCGAAATCAGGCTGCCCCGTGAGCGGACAGAGCGAGGTGAACTCCGGGCAGGTGAACCGCACCACATAGGCCCGCCCCGGCGACGGGTTCGCCACGCGCTCCAGCACCGCCTCCTCGGGCGAGGCGGGTATGCGGCTCGGCCGCCCGAGTTGCGTCAGCCCGGAATAACTCTCGCTCATGGCCGCGAGATGGGGTATGCGCCCCCCCCTGTCAAACGCTGCGTGCCGAGGCTTTCAGCCATGGAAGACATGGCGCCGATGATACTCGAAAAACGCCGGGTGCGGCCGCGGCGCTTCCGCCTCCGGGACATGCAGCCTCCCGTCGGGCGGCAGCATGCCTCGGATCGCATCCGGGATAGCGTTCCCCGCGAGCAAGATGCGCACGTCGTCACCGACGGAGACCAGGCCGCGGTCGAACATCCAGTGCAGCGTGCTCGACAGCGCGATGCCGTTGCGCACGGAATCCGGCCCATCGGCCGCGACGGCGCGGATATGTGCGGCCTGAACCTCGCTGCGTCCGCCGCCATTGATGATCCTGAGGCCCGTCATGGCGCAGGTATCGCCATAGGCGTCCTTCACCGCGCGCCCGAACGCGCCCTTGCTCGTCGCACCGTCGGCGCGCCGCCGCGAAACAGGCTTGCCGCCCGCCGCGGCTCGCGAGGTCATGGCTGGGCCGCCGAGGCTCGTAATCGACGATGGAATCGCCGACCGTCGTCTCGACCTGCCTTCGGTCGGTCGCCGGACAATGATACCGGACTTCGGGAAGGTCGTCGTCGTTTGGCTCGCGCTTTGTGGTGAAAAACCGCCTTGGCCATGGCGTTCCTCAATCCGGGCGGGGTACGGGCGCGAGGATGGCGCACCTCACCCGGGTGGTGAAGCCGCGCGCCACCGCACGCGGCACGCCGCGGCGAACTCCCCGAACTGCCCCGCCGCGATCGCCTCGCGCATGCCGCGCATCAGGTCTTGGTAATAGGCCAGGTTGTGCCAGGTCAGCAGCATCGGCCCCAGCATCTCGTCGGCGCGAAACAGGTGGTGCAGATAGGCCCGCGAATGCCGCGCGCAGGCGGGGCACGTGCATTCCGCATCCAGCGGCGCCGCGTCGTCGGCGAAGCGCGCGTTGCGCAGGTTCATCACCCCCGCGCGCGTATAGGCGCGCGCCGTACGCCCGGCCCGCGTCGGGATCACGCAGTCGAACATGTCCACCCCGCGCGCCACCGCGCCGAGCAGGTCGTCCGGCGTTCCCACGCCCATCAGGTAGCGCGGCTTCCCGTCCGGCAGCGCCGGCACGACGAGGTCGATCACCTCGAACATCGCCGCCTGGCCTTCGCCCACCGCGAGCCCGCCGATCGCGATCCCCTCGAATCCCAGCGCCGAAATCGCCGCCGCCGAAGCCATCCGCAGCGCCGGATGCACGCTCCCCTGGACAATGCCGAACTGCCCATACCCCGCCCGCGGCACGAACGCCGCGCGCGACCGCCCAGCCCAGCGATGCGTGAGCTCCATGCTCGCCCGCGCCTCTTCTTCGGTGGCGGGGAAGGGGGTGCATTCGTCGAACGCCATGCTGATCGTGGCGTCCAGCAGGTACTGGATCTCCGTCGAGCGTTCCGGCGTCAGCCGGTGCCCGGAGCCGTCGAGATGCGAGCGGAACGTCACCCCGTCCGCGTCCACCTTGCGCAGTTTTGCCAGCGACATGACCTGGAAGCCGCCGGAATCGGTCAGGATCGGCCCGCTCCAGTCCGCGAACGTGTGCAATCCTCCGAGCCGCGCCACGCGCTCGGCGGTCGGCCGCAGCATCAGGTGGTACGTGTTGCCGAGGATAATCGCGGTGCCGGTCGCGCGGACCGCATCCGCCGTCATCGCCTTCACCGTCCCCGCCGTGCCCACGGCCATGAAGGTGGGGGTCTGCGCCTCGCCATGCGCGGTCATCAGCACTCCCGCGCGCGCCGCCCCGTCGCGCGATGTCTCCCGCCAGGCGAGCGTCACGCCGCGCGCTCCAGCAGCGTCGCGTCGCCATAGGAATAGAACCGGTAGCCGGAAGCGATCGCATGCGCATAGGTCGCGCGCATCCGCGCCGTCCCCGCGAACGCGCACACCAGCACGAACAGGGAGCTTCTCGGCAGATGGAAATTGGTCATCAGCACGTCTGCGGAACGGAACACGTGGCCGGGCGCCAGCATGATGTCGGTCTCGCCCGCGAAGGGAAGGATGCACCCCGCCGGGTCCACCGCGCTCTCCAGCAGCCGCAGCGTCGTCGTGCCCAGGGCCACGATCCGCCCGCCCGCAGCCCGCGCCGCGTTGATCGCCACCGCCGTCTCCACCGTGATCAAGCCGCGCTCCGGATGCAGTCGCCGCTCGGCGAGGCTCCCCTCGCGCAACGGCAGGAACGTGCCGGCGCCGACATGCAGCGTCAGCCGCGCCACCCCCACGCCGCGCGCCGCCAGCGCGGCTATCAGTTCCGGGGTCATATGCAGCCCCGCTGTCGGCGCCGCGACCGCTCCCTCATGCTCGGCGAACATGGTCTGGTAGTCGCGCGCATCCTGCGCCGTCGGCCCATCCGGCCGGGGAATATAGGGCGGCAGCGCGAGCCGCGCCGCCGCCCGCAACGCCGCGTCCAGCGCCTCGCCCGCGCGGTCGAAATCCAGCACCACGCTGCCATCCGCATGCCGCGCCCGGACCGTGGCGCCCAACGGCGCGGGTCCGTCAATGTGCACGCTGTCGCCTGCCCGCAGCCGCCGCGCGTTGCGCGCCAGCGCCACCCAGCCGCCGTCGGCCAGCGGCCGATCCAGGGTCAGCCCCACCCGTGCCTGGCCACGCCTGGCCGCGAGCTGCGCCGGGATCACCCGCGTGTCGTTGACCACCAGCAGGTCGCCCGGGCGCAGCAGCGAGGCCAGGTCGCGCACGGCGCGATCGGCGAGGCCCGCCGCGGTCACATGCAGCAGCCGCGCCGCGTCGCGCGGCCGTGCGGGCTCGGTGGCGATCCGGTCGGGTGGCAGGTCGAAATCGAACGCGGCAAGGTCTGTCATGGGCGGCTTTAACTCGTGCCGGTGATGGTCCGTCCGGGCTGAAGGTGCAACAGTTGGACGGCGGAAAGGTCCATTTGCAAAATGAGACGCAAAATGGCTACGCAGGCGACCCCTTCGCGGGACCCTGCGTCAAGTTTTGACGAGAGGCGCCATACGGTTCGCCGCGGCCTTGCGAGATATGCTAGAGAGGCCACATCACGTTGTGTGTTCCCCTACCGTATCGAAGGAGTGAGCGTTGACGTTCCGCTTGACGTGGTTCCTCGGTCTGACTGCCGCCGCCGTGATGGCCGCGGCGTCCGGCGCGCATGCGGATCCCGTCCATTTCGGTTCCGTCGTTGCTTTCAGCGATTTCTCCTCGATCGGCGGGCTTATCAACCTGCAGGGCAGCGCCACGACCGTCGCGACCGCCGATGGCAGCACCGCACTGAGCCTGACCCAGGGAACCACGCAGGAACAGGCCGGCTCCGCCATCCTTGCCTCTCCCTTCACGCTGGGGCCGGGCGGGGCGTTCAACGCGAGTTTCCAGTTCCAGATCACCCCGGGATCCTCCGGCGCGGCGGACGGGTTCACCTTCGTGCTGCAACAGGGGGCCGCTTCCTCACTGCAGCCTGGCGGCAATCTCGGCTATTATGGCACCCCCCACTCCGTCGCCATCGAGTTCGATACCTACAACAACGGCACGCCGTCGGACCCCGGCAACTCTCCCGTAAGCCAGGGCGGCGCGAACGACCTCAACGACAACCACGTTGCCGTTGACGTGAACGGGCTGCTCAACGATTTCGCTTCCGCCTCTCCCTACGGTGTGGGCACCAACAGCCCCTGGGCCTGTGGGGGCGTCACCAACGGCGCCGGCTGCCTGGCGAATGGCGACATCTGGTCGGCCATGGTGAGCTATGCCCATCGCCGGCTGAGCGTAACCGTGCAGGACGGCCATGCGCACCCCGATACCGTGATCAACAACTACGGCATCGACCTCACCAACATCCTCGGCACGGACACGCCCTATATCGGCTTTACCGGCGCGGACGGCGGCGTTACGTCCTCGCAACAGATCCTGAGCCTCAACGTCACCTCGGCCATCCATGACCCGCCGCCGCCGGCATCCGTGCCGGAGCCCGCCTCGCTCGCCCTCCTCGCCTCGGGAATCGTGGCGCTGGTCTTCTGGCGCCGCCGCGGCGTTCGAGCCTAGTCGTCCAGATAGGTCGAGATCTCGATCAGGTTGCCGTCCGGGTCGCGGCAATAGACGGAGCTCATCGGCCCCAGCGCCCCGGTGCGCGAAACCGGCCCCGCCTCCACCGCCACGCCGCACACATGCAGATGCGCCACGATATCGCGCGCCCGCACCGCGGTCACAAAGCAGAGATCCTGCGTCCCCGGCGCCGGTGCCGCCGCATGCGGCTCGAACTCGGCACGGAACTGGTGCAGGTTGATCTTTTGCCCGCCGAATTTCAGCGCCGTGCGGGCCGGCTTGCCAAAACTCTCCCGCTCCATCCCCAGGACGCGCTGGTACCAATTGGCCGTCGTCTCCAGGTCGGCGCAGGTGATGACGAGATGATCGAGCCGGTCGACCGCGAAGCGCATGCCCTGCCGCCCCGCCTCAGCTCAGGTCTTCGTAGAAATCGTTGCCTTTGTCGTCGATGACGACAAAGGCGGGGAAATCCTCGACCTCGATGCGCCACACCGCCTCCATGCCGAGCTCCGGATATTCCAGCACCTCGACCTTGCGGATGCAGTCCCGCGCCAGCCGCGCGGCAGGCCCCCCGACGCTGCCGAGATAGAACCCGCCAAACTTCCTGCACGCATCGCGCACGGCTTGGGAGCGGTTGCCCTTCGCCAGCATCACCATCGAGCCGCCGGCCGCCTGGAACTCCGCGACATAGGAATCCATCCGCCCCGCCGTCGTCGGCCCGAAGCTGCCCGTCGGGTACCCCTCGGGCGTCTTCGCCGGCCCCGCGTAGTAGACGGGGTGGTCGCGGAAGTACCCCGGCAGTCCCTCGCCGCGGTCCAGCCGCTCTTTGAGCTTCGCGTGAGCGATGTCGCGCGCCACCACCATCGTGCCGCTGAGCGAGAGCCGCGTCTTCACCTTGCATCGGGTGAGCTGCGCCAGGATCTCGGGCATCGGCCGGTCGAGGTCGATGCGCACCACCTCGCCGCCCAGGATCGCGTCCGTCGCCTCGGGCAGATATTTCGCGGGATCGGTCTCGAGCTGCTCGAGGAACACACCCTCCGGCGTGATCTTCGCCTTCGCCTGCCGGTCCGCCGAGCACGACACCCCGATCCCGATCGGCAGGCTCGCCCCGTGCCGCGGCAGCCGCACCACGCGCACATCGTGGCAGAAATACTTGCCGCCGAACTGCGCCCCGATGCCGAGATGTCGGGTGATCTCCAGAACTTTTTCCTCCATGGCGAGATCGCGGAACGCGTGTCCGCTCCGGTCGCCGGAGGTCGGCAGCGCATCCAGCCACTTGGTCGATGCCAGCTTCACCGTCTTCATCGTCGTCTCGGCCGAGGTGCCGCCGATGACAATGGCCAGGTGATAGGGCGGGCAGGCCGAGGTGCCGAGCGTCTTGACCTGCGTGGTCAGGAACTCCGCGAGCTTCGCCTCGTTCAGCACCGCGCGGGTCTGCTGGTAGAGAAAGCTCTTGTTCGCCGAGCCGCCGCCCTTGGCGACGAACATCAGGTGGAATTCGTCGGCATGGTGTTCGCCGGGGGCGGCGAGGATGTCGAACTGCACCGGCAGGTTGTTGCCGGTGTTGACCTCCTCGTACATCGAGAGCGGCGCGTTCTGCGAATAGCGCAGACTCGTTTCTGTATACGTGCGATGCACGCCCCAGCTCAGCGCCTCCTCCTCGTCGCCCTCGACCCAGACGCGCTGGCCCTTCTTGCCGAACACGATCGCCGTGCCGGTGTCCTGGCACATTGGCAGCACGCCGCCGGCGGCATTGTTCGCGTTCTTGAGCAGATCGAGTGCCACGAACCGGTCATTGGCCGAGGCCTCGGGGTCGTCAAGGATGGCGCGCAGCTGTGCCAGGTGGGCCGGCCGCAGCAGGTGCGAGATCTCATGGAACGCGGTGAACGCGAGTTCCGACAGCGCCTCGGGCGCCAAATGCACCACCGTCCTGCCGTCGCACACGGACGTCCGCACCCCCGCGATCGCCAGCTTGCGGTATGGCGTGGTGTCCGGACCCAGCGGGAACATGGTCGAGAACTGGAAATTGGGCGGGCGCTTCAGGGGCGCGTTCATGCTGGGGTGTCCTCGTCTGCGTCGCCGGCCGGCGGGTTGGGCGGCTGGCTCGTCTCGCGCGTGCCGGCGCGGCGGCGGAACGCGTCGAGCGAGACCACCTGCGAGGCGGGCTTCTCGTCGCGCCCGGCGGGCCCTGGCGGCGTCGGCGCCGGTGCCGTTGGCGTTTCGGCCTCAGCTTCCTCCTCCATCGCCTCATCAGCCTCGAACTGCAGCATGAAGCGGATGGCGGGGTCGGCGAATTGCGTGACCGCGGCGAGCGGGATCTCGAGCTTCGCCGGTATGCCGCCGAACGAGAGCCCGACCTGGATCAGCCCGGCGTCGGCGTCGTAGGCGAGCCCATGGAACTGGTGCTGCAGCACGATCGTCATCTCGTGCGGGTACTGCGCGCGCAGTCGCTCGGGCAGCACCGTCCCGGGATGGTCGGTGCGGAAAGTGATGTAGAAATGATGCTCGCCCGGAAGCCCCTCGCGGGCGACGTGCTCGATCGCCTTCGCCACCACCTGGCGCAGCGCGTCGCGCGTCCAGGAAGCATAGGGCAGCAGGCTGTCGGGAGGGGCGGGCGTGTCGTCTTCCATCGCGCCCTGTTAGCTTGTCAGGCTTTCGGGGCCAAGCGGGCGCCGGCGGTCAGCCATGGCGGCCGCGCGGCCCGGATGCGCCGCGCAACCGGGCAATCCTCGGCATGGGCTCCCGGCAGATAACCCAGCGACATCAGGAACTCGCCCACGATCTCGCCGCCGGTGAACAGAAAGGTCGTCCGGAACAGACTCACCCAGTCCGGCTTGGTCCGCGGATGGTGCGCGTCGAGCCAGCCGGCAAACCCGCCATGGCTCGCCCGCAAGCCCTGGATGCGCCGCGCGTTCTCCAGTATCGCCGCCACCTTCAGCCGGTTGCGGATGATCCGGGCATCGCCGAGCAGCCGCGCCGCGTCGCCGTCCCCCCAGGCCGCGACGGTATCGACGTCATAGCCCGCGAACGCCTCGCGCATCCCCTCGCGCCGCTTGAGGATGGTCTCCCAGGAAAGCCCCGCCTGCATGATCTCGAGCACCAGCCGCTCGAACAGCACAGGCTCGTCGCGCGCCGGAAACCCGTATTCCGTCGCATGGTAGGTATGATGGACCGGATGCCCCGGCGCGATGGCGCAATAGGTGCTCATGCGTCGACTCGTGCCATGTCCGGCGGATGGGTGCGAGTGGGGGGCTTCTGTTGCCCGGTGCCCCCCGGACCGCGCTTACCTAGTGATTAGGCAGCGAGCGCCATCGCGTTGTTGTCGTTGGCACTTGTGAATCGGCCCGATAACGGCGGAACCATGCCGGGCAAAAGACGGGTCTTTACCACGCGTGTCGAGCCTGTTTCGCCCCCCCAGTCCACCGCCGGGATCGTCACCGGAACCGATGGTGGAGGCGCCGGGTACCGCCCCCGGGTCCACAACGCTTATTTCACACGCCGTTTATCGCCATAGCCGGCAAGCCGGCAGACGGAATATAGGCATCCGGTAGGCGTTACGGAAGGGTGTGCGGATGCCGACAGGCGAGGAACATGCGGGGCTGACCGCGGCGCAGCTCGCCGAGATCGAGGAGCTGCGCGCGGCACGCCACCCCACCAGCCGCGCCACGGTGGACGCGCTGGAGGCGATGCTCCACACCCCTATCCCCGTGCTCGACCACGGCTTCCTGCGCGTCGTCGACTACATGGGCGACGACAACGCCGTGGTCCAGGCGGCTCGCGTCTCCTATGGCCGCGGCACCCGCCGTGTCTCCGAGGACGCGGGCCTCATCCGCTACCTCATGCGCCACCGCCATTCGACCCCGTTCGAGATGTGCGAGATCAAGTTCCACGTGAAACTTCCCATCTTCGTGGCCCGGCAGTGGATCCGCCACCGCACCGCCAACGTGAACGAGTATTCCGCCCGCTACTCCATCCTCGACCGGGAGTTTTACATCCCCGCACCGGAGCATCTCGGCGCCCAGTCCCAGGCGAACCGCCAGGGCCGCGGCGCGCTGCTCGAGGGCGCGGAGGCGGCGGAGGTGCTGCGCGTCCTGCGCGAGGACGCCACCCGCAACTACGACCATTACGCCCGGATGCTGAACGAGGACGAGCAGGGCGCCCCGGTCGATCCCGCCCGCGCGGGCCTCGCGCGTGAACTCGCGCGCATGAACCTCACGCTCAATACGTACACGCAATGGTACTGGAAGACGGATCTGCACAATCTCATGCATTTCCTCTCGCTCCGCGCCGACGCGCACGCCCAGTACGAGATCCGCGCCTATGCCGAGGCGATGGTGACCTGCCTCGACGCCTGGGTGCCACTGACCGCCGCGGCCTTCCGCGATTACCGGCTCGGCGCCTTCACTTTCTCCGGCCCGATGCTCACGGCCCTGCGCCGCCTGCTCGCCGGCGAGCAGGTGGCGCAGAAGGGCTCCGGTCTCTCCCGCCGCGAATGGGAGGAGATGATGACGGTGCTGGAACGTCCGCTGTAGGGGCCGGCGATGATCGTCGTCCTGGGCTCGATCAACCTCGACCTGGTTCTGCCCGTCCCCGCGCTGCCTGCGCCCGGCGAGACCGTGCTCG
>DAHUXX010000075.1 GCA_027306955.1 Acetobacteraceae bacterium
CGCCGCCGCGACGGTGCCGCGCGCGCGCAGCCGTGGCGCCGCCGCGTCGGGCGGTATGCCGCGCCGCCCGGCAAGGCGCTGGTAGTCGGCGATCAGCGGCTCGAACACCGCGTCGTCGGTCGCCGGGTCGAGCACGCGCACCTCCTCGCCGATGCGCATCCGCAGGCCCATCTCCTTCGCGCGCGCGGCGATCACCGGCGCGCGGCCGATCAGAATCGGGCGCACCAGCTGCTCGTCCAGCAGCGTCTGCACCGCGCGCAGCATCCGCTCGTCCTCGCCCTCGGCATAAACGAGGCGCGGCGGGTTGGCGCGGGCGGCGCGCGCGCGCTCGAACACCGGGCGCATCAGCTGGCCCGACCGGAACACGAAACGTTCCAGCTCGCGCCGATAGGCGTCGAAATCGGCGATCGGCCGGCGCGCGACGCCGGTGTCCATCGCCGCCTTCGCCACCGCCGGCGCGATCTCCAGGATCAGGCGCGGGTCGAACGGCTTCGGAATGATGTACTCGGGCCCGAAGGCCGGCGGCATGCCGCCATAGGCCGCCGCCACCACCTCGGAGGCCTCGACGCGCGCGAGAGAGGCGATCGCCTCCACCGCCGCGATCTCCATCTCCTGGTTGATTGCGGTCGCGCCGACATCGAGCGCGCCGCGGAAGATGAAGGGGAAGCAGAGGACGTTGTTGACCTGGTTCGGGTAGTCGCTGCGCCCGGTGGCGACGATCGCGTCCGGCCGCGCCGCGCGCGCGGCGGCGGGGTCGATCTCCGGCACCGGGTTGGCGAGTGCGAGGATCAGCGGCTTCGCGGCGAGGCGCGCGAGCCATTCCGGCTTCAGCACGTTCGGCGCGGAGAGGCCCATGAAGATGTCGACCCCGTCCAGCACCTCGGCCAGCGTGCGCGCGTCGGTCTCGTGCGCGTAGCGGGCCATCCGCTCGTCGAGGTCGGGCCGCCCCGTGTGCACCACGCCCTTGATGTCGGTGAGCGTGACGTTCTCCGCCCGCAGCCCCATCGCGACGAGCAGGTCGACGCAGGCCATCGCGGCCGCCCCGGCGCCGGAGGTGACGAGGCGCACCTCCCCGAGCTTCTTGCCCTGCACCAGCAGCCCGTTGCGCACCGCGGCGGCGACGGTGATGGCGGTGCCGTGCTGGTCGTCGTGGAAGACCGGGATCTTCATCCGCCGGCGCAACTCCGCCTCGATCGCGAAGCACTCCGGCGCCTTGATGTCCTCGAGGTTGATGGCGCCGAAGGTCGGCTCCAGCGCCGCGACGACGTCGCAGAAGCGCTCGGGGTCGGTCAGGTCCACCTCGATGTCGAACACGTCGATGCCAGCGAACTTCTTGAACAGGACCGCCTTGCCCTCCATCACCGGCTTGCTGGCGAGCGCGCCGATGGCGCCGAGGCCGAGCACGGCGGTGCCGTTGGAGATCACGCCGACGAGGTTGCCGCGAGCGGTGTAGTCGAAGGCGGCGTCGGGGTTCTCGGCGATGGCCAGGCACGGCGCCGCGACGCCGGGCGAATAGGCGAGTGCGAGATCGCGCTGGCTCGCCATGCGCTTCGTTGCCTCGATCGCGAGTTTCCCGGGCCGCGGCAGGCGGTGGTAGTCAAGCGCCGCCTTGCGGATGTCGTCGTCCATGCCGATCTCCCCCTCGTGACCGTGCGCACGAACCCATGGCGCAACAAGGTTTCCCGTCGCTAGCACAGGCGTGGCACCTGTTGCATACCCGCGCGGGCACGGGTTTCAGCGCGTCACCCGAGCCTCGGGGTCAGGACGCCGTGGAGTCAGCAGGTTTGGGATGATGGTGCGGTCGAGAAGACTCGAACTTCCACAGGGTTTCCCCCACAAGCACCTCAAGCTTGCGCGTCTACCATTCCGCCACGACCGCACGCGGCGCGGGGCGTATAGCCGATGACGCCAGCCGCTTCAACGCCGCCGCGGCCGGATCCGGCGGAATGGCTGCAAACCTCCGGATACACGCCCTACGAGGAAGCCGAGGCCGCGATGCGCGAGCACGCCATGGCCATCCGCGAACAGGGTGCGGGCGAGCGCGTGTGGCTGGTCGAGCATCCGCCGCTCTACACCGCCGGCACCTCCGCACTGGCCGAGGAACTGATCGAGCCTGAACGTTTCCCCACGTACCGCACCGGGCGCGGCGGGCACTGGACCTATCACGGGCCGGGCCAGCGTGTGGCCTATGTGATGCTGGATCTCACGCGCCCGCACGGCCGGGTGCGCCCGCGCGACGTGCGCGCCTATGTCTGCGGGCTGGAGGACTGGATCATCGCCGCCCTCGCCCGCCTCGGCGTCGCCGGCGAGCGGCGCGCGGGGCGGGTCGGCATTTGGGTGGTCGATCCCGCGACCGGCGCTGAGAAGAAGATCGCGGCGATCGGCGTGCGCGTCAGCCGCTGGGTGAGCTGGCACGGCATCGCGCTCAACGTGGCGCCAGACCTCGGGCATTTCGGCGGCATCATCCCTTGCGGCATCGCCGGGCACGGGGTGACCAGCCTCGCGGCGCTCGGCCGGCCGGCCACGATGGCGGCGGCGGACGCGGCGATGCGCGCGGCGTGGGACGAGGTTTTCGGAGAAGGCGTCTCGGCCGCGACCTGCGCGGCGTAGGCCTGGCTACAGCGATGGCAGGCGGCGGAAGCCAGGTTCTTCCGGCGCCTCGGCCGGTGCCTCCTCGATCACGTCCACGCGCGCGAGCCGGGGGCCGCGCCGGCAGGCCCGCAGCAGCTCCTCCACCGCGGCTTCCTCACCCTCCACCAGCGCCTCGACCATACCGTCGGCGCGGTTGCGCACCCAGCCGGCAACGCCGAGCCGCACCGCCTCCAGTACCATCCATTCGCGGTAGCCCACGCCCTGCACGCGCCCGGCGATGAGCAGCAGGCGGGCCATCAGGCGCGCACGAGCGCGAGGAGACGCGCCGCGTCCTCCACCTCGGCGAGGATGCGCGCGCGGCGTTCGGCGGCTCCGGCGTCGGTGCCCCAGCGGCGCTCCTGGAAAGTCTCGTCCAGCGTCGCCAACTGGTGCGCCACGGCAGGACGGAGCTCACCCTCGGCGACGGCGAGGCCGAGAACCAGGCTGCCCAGTGCCGGTACCAGAACGCCGAGCGCGCCGAGACCCCAGGCATCGTGCGCCGCGACCGCCGCTGCCAGCGCCGCCACCGCCTCGCGCGCCTGTACGACCGGTACCACGCCCTCGGTGACCACGAGCCGCGCGCCATGCCGTTCCGCGGCCCAGTCGAGCCACGGGTCCCATTCCGCTGCCTGCACCGCCGCCAGCGCATCCGGATGCGTCGCGCGATAGGAGAGAAGGTCCGTCTCGGCCCAGCAGGCGAGCTCGCGCCCGACCGCCGCGGGGTCGGGCGCGATACGCTCCTGCACCGTGCCGGCGAGCCGCGTGAGCGGCAGCTGCACCAACCGCACCTCGCCCTCGGCCCCGCCCCATTCGGCCGCCAGCGCCTCGGCGAGCGCGCGGCTCGGCACGGTCAGCACGGCGCCGCCGGGCAGGCGCATCTTTTTGCCGTCCAGCGCCACCACCCAGCCGCCGTTCGCTTCGACCGCCTCCGCCCCCTTCCAGAAGCGCTTCACGGCAGCAGCTTCTGCAGCAACTTGCCGGCGCCGCCGAGCCCGTTGGTCACGCCCTTGACCCCGGTCCCCGCCCCGGGCACCACGCCGGGCACCGGGATGGGCAGCGCCCCGCCCCGGAGCGGCGGCGCGGCGGCGCCGGGCAGGCCGAAGCGCGCCTGCGCGAGGGCTGCGGGGCACGGGTCGGCGGTGGGGCTCGCCCCGAACAGCGCCTGGCCCACCGCGCCCGCGATACCCTTCACGTCACCGATCGGCGCGGTGGCCATCGACGCAAGGCCGGCGATGGCGGCGCCGCCATCCGGGCTCACCTTCGGCGCCAGGATCGGGCCGGTGACGGAGACCGGAACGCCCACCCCGCCGCCCGCCAGCCGCACGTCCGAGCGCAGCAGCAGCGCCAGCGTCTCGCTGCCCAGCAACACGTTGCCGCCGCCGGCGATGGCGAAGGCCGGGCTGTCGATCAGCAGCGGCGCCGCCTTGGCCACGCCGTTGGCGATGTCGAGCCGCACCGCGAGGCAGCGCAGCGGCGTGGCATTACCCGCGAGCTGGCCCGCCGCGAGGTGCAGCGTGGTGTTGAGCGTGGGGCCGAGCATACGGCTGTCAAACGTGCCGCCGGCCATGGCGAGCCCCACCGTGCCGCCGAGCGTGCTGGCCACGGCGTGCGGTGAGACGCCGGTGCCGGCCACGTCCACATGCACCTGCGCCGTGCCGTCCACCAGCGGCGCGATGCCGAGGAAGCCGAGCAGCTTGCCGGTGGCGAGCGCCGGACCGGTGAGCTTGAGCGCCACCTTCGGCGTCGCCGTCCGCGCGTCGAGCCCCAGCGTGAACGTCACATTCCCGCCGGGAAGCGTTGCGGAGCCGTTGGCCAGGCTGAGATCGCCGCCCTTAAGCGTGGCGTGGGTCGCGAAGGCAGTGATGGTGCCGCCACCGGTCGAAACGTTGCCACCGCGCAGCTGCAGATCGAGATCAGCCGTGCGCAGCGGCGCCAGCGCGAACGGCGTGGTGGGGAAGATGCGCGTGGGGCCCGGCGACGGCGGCGAGGGCGCCGGCTGCATCTTCCCGGGAACAGGGGCGGACAGGATCGCCATCAGCTTGTCGAGCTGAAGCCGCGACAGGTCGAGGCTGCCGGTGACAGAGGTGCGCGCACCGGGCACCACGGCGAGGTCGCCGCCGATGGCAAGCTGCGGCATCGAGAGCGAGAGCCCGTGCACGGCGATCGCGCGCGCGCCCCCCGCACCACCCGCATCCTGCAGATGCGCGGTGAAGGCGACGTCGTGCAGTGCCGGCAGTTGGGTGAACGCGAGCGGCGACAGTGCCGAGAGGTCGGGGATCGTCGCGGCAAGGGTCACGTTCGTGCCGCGCAGATGCGCGGGGTCGGCGATCTCGCCCTTGGCGGTCAGCTTGGCGTTGGCCGCCTCGACATCGACATTGACCGGGAAGGGCGTCTTCTTGCCGGTGATGTCGCCGGTGAGCGTCGCCGGCGCGCCGAGATTGGCGGCGACCGACAACGGCGCCCCGCCGAGCGAGCCCTGGATCGCGACCTGGATCGGCTTGTCCGGCGCCGGGGCGTCGATGTTCGCCTCCGAGATGCTGACCCCAGGCAGCAGCGGCGAGAGATCGGAGCGGCCGAGGCGCAGCGAAAGCGACTGCACCGAGGGAACGAGCGTGCCCTGGTCGGCGATGGTGGCGTTGAGCGTGAGGTCGCGCAACGAGGGCAGCGGCACCGGAGACAGCGCCTGGAGATCGGTCATGTTGAGGACGTCGGCCCGCACGCGCAGCGCATAGCCGCCGAGGCTGCGCGGGTGCGCGATCGTGCCGGAGACGGTGACGCGCGCGCCGTGCGTGGTGGCGCGCAGATCAATCGGCCAGGGCCTCGCACCCGGCACGGCCCCGAAGAGCCGCTCCAGCGGGCCGATCGTGCCGGTGAGCTGCATTACGTGGCTCGCCGCCGTGACCTCGGCGTCCACCTGCACCAACGAGGCGAGCGAGCCGGCGGTGAGCGACACGTGCGGCATCGAGAGCGTGGTGGTGCGGCCGGTCCGCCCGTCATGCCACGTTACCTTCGCGCCGATGACGTGCAGCGTCTGGATCGAGAAGGGTTGGCCCGCCGCGGCCTTGCCGGGCTTGGCCGGTGCCGCCGCCTTGGCCGGGGCAAGCTGCCAGTTGCCCTGGCCCTGCCTGTTCGTCTCCAGCAGCAAGTCCGGCTGGTCGAGCACCAGGCGGGTGATCGCCACGCGGCCTTGCAGCAGGGCGCCGAGGCCGACATCCGCCACGATC
>DAHUXX010000042.1 GCA_027306955.1 Acetobacteraceae bacterium
TCGGTCGGATGAGCGCCCTCCTGCACATCCAGGATCTCGCCGCCAGCATCGACGGCAAGGAAATCCTGCGCGGCATCTCGCTCGATGTCCCGAAGGGCGAGATCCACGCCATCATGGGCCCCAACGGCTCCGGCAAATCCACGCTGTCCTACGTCCTCGCCGGCCGCGAGGGCTACGAGGTCACCACCGGCACCGCGACCTTCGCGGGTGCGGACCTGCTGGCGATGGACCCCGAGGCCCGCGCCGCCGCCGGCCTTTTCCTCGCCTTCCAGTATCCGGTCGAACTGCCGGGCGTCGGCAACGCGAATTTCCTGCGCACCGCCCTCAACGCCCAGCGCCGCGCCCGCGGCGAGGCGGAACTCGACGCCGGCGCCTTCCTCCGGCTCGCACGCCAGGAACTCAAGCGCCTCGCCATCTCCGACGACATGCTCAAGCGCAACGTCAATGTCGGCTTCTCCGGCGGCGAGAAGAAGCGCAACGAGGTGCTGCAGATGGCCCTTCTGCGCCCCCGCCTCGCCGTCCTCGACGAGACCGACAGCGGCCTCGACATCGACGCGCTGCGCATCGTGGCGGCGGGCGTGAACGCGCTGCGCGGCCCGGATTTCTCCGCCCTCGTCATCACCCACTACCAGCGGTTGCTCGACCACATCGTGCCGGACCGTGTCCACGTCCTCGCCCACGGCCGCATCGTCCGCTCCGGCGGCCCCGAGCTCGCGAAGGAGCTGGAGGCAAGCGGCTACGGCGACATCGTGGAGAAGGCCCAGGACGCCGACAAGGCCTACGCCGCATGAACGCAGAGGCTTTCCTCCGTCGTTTCGATGCCGTTACGAACGCGTCCGCCGAGGCGCGCGGGGCCGCCGCCCTGCTGCGCGAGCATGGCCTGCCTGGCATGCGTGAGGAGGAATGGCGCGCCACCCCCCTGCGCCCGCTCTACGAGGCGCGGCTCGACGCCCCCGGCACGCCCGAACTACCCGCTGCCATCGCCGATTTCCCCGCCCCCCGCCTGGTCTTCGCGGACGGTCGCTTCGCCCCCGCGCTCTGCGCCACCACGGACCGGCTGAAGGTCGCCACCGGCGCCGCCGCCGCGCTCGGCCTCGCCAGGCCGGCATCCGAAAAACTCGTGGCACTCAACACCATGTTCGCCAGCGACGGCGCCGCGATCGAGGTCCCTGCAGGCACCGACGCCGGCACCATCATCCTCGCCCACCTGGCGACCGGCGGCACCTCCCACCCTCGCCACGCCATCCGCCTCGGCGCTGGCGCCAGGCTCACCCTGATCGAAACCGCGACCGGGCATGGCGCCTATTTCCACAATCCGGTCCTCGAAATCGCCCTGGCCCCGGGTGCCGTGCTCACCCACCTGCGCATCCAGGACGAATCCGAAACATCCTACCACCTCGCCACCATCTACGCCGAGGCCGCCGAGGACGCGACCTACGACAGCTTCCTCCTCGCCCGCGGCGGCGCCATCGGCCGCACCGAAATCCACGCTCGCCTGGCCGGCCCCCGCGCCATCGCTCACCTCAACGCCGCCCAGCTTTTCGCCCGCACCCAGCACGGCGACTTCACCACCGTGGTGCGCCACGACGCCCACGCGACGGTCTCAAGGCAAACCGTCAAGACCGTCCTCGCCGGCCGCGCCCACGGCGTCTTCCAGGGCAAGATCGAGGTGGCGCGCAACGGGCAAAAGACCGACGGCTACCAGATGAACCAGACCCTGCTGCTCTCGCCCCGCGCCGAGATCAGCGCCAAGCCACAGCTCGAAATCTATGCCGACGACGTGAAGTGCAGCCACGGCGCCACCGTCGGCGAACTCGACGCCGACCAGCTCTTCTACCTGCGCAGCCGGGGCGTGCCGGAAGCCGTGGCCCGCGCCATCCTCGTCCGCGCCTTTCTCGCCGAGGCCCTCGACCCCATCGCCCACGACCAGGCACGCGCCCTGATGGAAGGCCTGATCGAACCCTGGTGGGAGGCCGCACAATGAACCTCATCGCCCCCGCTCAGACGCTCACATCCGCGGACCTCACGCGCCTGCGCGCCGACTTCCCCATCCTTGCCGAGAAAGTCCACGGCAGGCCGCTCGTCTTCCTCGACAGCGCCGCCTCCGCGCAGAAGCCGCGCGCCGTCATCGACGCCATGGTGAACACCATGGAGCACGCCTACGCCAACGTGCATCGCGGCCTGCACTGGATGAGTGAGCGCGCCACCGAGGCCTACGAATCCACCCGCGACGCCGTCGCTGCCCTCATCAACGCGCCGGACCGCCACGAGATCGTCTTCACCCGTAACGTTACCGAATCGATCAACCTCGTCGCGCACAGCTACGGACGCTCCCTCCTCAAGCCCGGCCAGGCCGTCGTCATCTCCGCGATGGAGCACCATTCCAACATCGTTCCCTGGCAGCTCCTGCGCGACGAGCGCGGCATCGAGCTGCGCGTCGCGCCGATCAGCGATGCCGGCGAGCTCGACCTCGCGGCGCTGGAATCCCTCCTGTCGGACGGGAAGGTCGGCCTCGTTTCGATCACGCATATGTCCAACGTGCTCGGCACCTACGTCCCCGCCGCCCGCGTCGCTGCGTTGGCGCACCGGTACGGCGCCAAGGTGCTGTTCGACGGCGCCCAGGCCATCGTCCACCGCGCCATCGACGTCCAGGCGCTGGACGCGGATTTCTATGCCTTCTCCGGCCACAAGCTCTACGGCCCCACCGGCATCGGCGTGCTCTGGGGCCGCCGCGCACTGCTCGATGCGATGCCGCCCTTCCTGGCCGGGGGCGACATGATCTCGACCGTCTCCTACGAGCGCACCACCTGGGCCGATATCCCGCACAAATTCGAAGCCGGCACCCCCGCCATCGTCGAGGCGATCGGCCTCAAGGCCGCCATCGCCTACGTCCAGGCCATCGGCTACGAGGCGATCGCCGCGCACGAGGCCACGCTCACGGACCACGCGCTCGCCACCCTCGCCGAGATCAAGGGCCTCATGGTGCTGGGCCGCGCCCAGGACAGGGGAGGGGTTGTGTCCTTCACCATGGACTGCGCCCACGCCCACGACATCGCGACCCTGCTGGACCGCCAGGGCATCGCCGTGCGCGCCGGCCACCACTGTGCCGAGCCCTTGATGCACCAGCTCGGGGTGGACAGTACCGCCCGCGCCAGCTTCGCCCTCTACACCACGCCGGAGGAAATTGACGCGCTCGCCGCCGGCCTGCGCCGCGTGCGGGAGTTCTTCACGTGACCGAAACAATCCAGAACGACCTGGCCGACCTCTACGAGCGCACCATCATGGAGCGCAGCCGCAAGCCCCGCCACGGCACGCGCCTCGCCTGCTTTGACGTCAGCGCCCGCGGCGACAACCCGATGTGCGGCGACCGCGTCGAGGTCTGGGTCCGCCGCGACGGCGGCAGGATCGCGGAAGTGGGCTTCGAGGCCCGCGGCTGTGCAATCTCCATCGCCGCCGCCGACCTCATGGCGGATGCCGCCGTCGGCCTCGACGCCGCGCAGGCGAGATCCCTCGGCGAACGCGTCGCCAGCCTCGCGCGCACCGGGGCAGGGGAGGGGGAAGACCTCGATCCCCTCCGCCCCCTCGCCGGCGTGCATTCGTTCCCTTCGCGGGTCAAATGCGCAACGCTCGCCTGGCACGCGTTGCGGGCGGCGCTCGAAGGCAAAGGGGAGGCAACCAGTGAGTGAAACCCCCGCCACCCACGGCGCCTGGACGCCGGAGGGAGAGACCACGCCG
>DAHUXX010000098.1 GCA_027306955.1 Acetobacteraceae bacterium
ACTCCGACCAATCTTTTCGATGGGTTGCAGGGCAGTAAATCCAAAAGACACAGGGACCGCTCGTTCATTCGTACCGCTGGCCCCTGTTGCATTTTGGAACCCGGATTCGTTGGCTGGAGGGCATCGACCACCAGCGCACACGGGCCCGCAGGCCGCAGTCCAACGGCATCGTCGAGCGGCTGCACCGCACCCTGCTCGACGAGCACTTCCGCGTCGAAGGCCGCAAGACTTGGTTTGAGACCATCGAGAAGATGCAGGTCGTGCTCGACACCTACCTCATCGGCTACAATACCAAGCGGCCCCACCAGGGCCGCGGTATGAACGGACGCACGCCCGCCAAGGCGTTCCGCGACGGTATCCCCGAAGCCACCTCACGAAAGGTGATCTGCTCCCTGGAAACTGGATCGTTTTGAGTTAGAGTTTTCTGCTTTTGTTCCCGTGGTTGGGAGGAGCGGAGGACGATGAAGGCATCGAAGTTTTCGGAGGCACAGAAGGCGTTCATCCTGAAGCAGGGAGCGGACGGCGTGCCGGGGCGACACGCGATCGGGTGTGCCGCGACGTCGGTTATCCGCGAACGCTCCGGGTCGACCAGGGGACGGATCTCGGCAGCCTAGCGACGGCCGGAGAACCTGGGAATGGCGACACCAAAGACATCATGCCGGATAACGCCTTCAACGAAGCCGTCAACGGTCGCTTTCGGGCGGAGTGCCTGAACGCCCACCGGTTCCTGACGCTTGCCGACGCACGCGAGAAGGCGGCGGATTGGCGCAAGTACTACAACGAGGATCGGCCGCATGGGGCAATCGGCAATCTGCCGCCTGCGGCCTTCATGACTGCCGGCAGCGCTACCAACCCGCTTCCGGAACGAGCTCGAAAACTCTAGGTTCGGGCGGTCCAACAGCCGTTAGCGGCGCAGGGAGCCAGTCTCTCAACTTTACGGTGGGCCGAGAATCCAGGGACAGGTCAGCAGGTCGGGGTGCCGCGCACGAAGGCAACCGCAAAATCACCGACTGTTGTGAGAAATAGAACCGGAAAGGGTTGGGTTAAATCTGTCATTCAAAACCTCGCTGATCAGCCTATCTCCCCGCAACATGAAGAAATCCCCAGCCCATGATGATCAGCATGACGCCAATATAGAGGCGCAGCCCCCAGAACGCGGCCTGCTGCCACGGCCGCAGAGCAACCCGCTCGATCGGCATGAGCGGCGTCAACCAGCCTTCCGTGCGGGCGATCGCGGCGATATCGGCACTGCTGTCACGAGCGGCGCGGTCGAGGTCGCGCTGGCTGGCCTTGGCCGCGCGCGGTACCGGTATCCGGCTGATGATTTTCGAGCGACGGGTTTCACGGGCAAGAAAAAGGTTGTCCTGGCTCATGACTTTACGCTCCTGAGCGACGAATTTTCAAAGGGCATGGGGAAACACGGTCGCGATGCCGTAGAGGCCATTGCAGGTGATCAGCATGACCATGACGCCGACCGACAGGATGTTGCGGATCGGTGAATTCACGTGGTCGCCCAGCAACTCCCGATCATTGAGCAGCATGAGCAGGAACAGCATGGCCGCCGGCATGAACACGGTCGCGATCACTTGGACGGTCAGGTTGAGGAACCCGACTGGCACGTGCGGCAGCATCAACACACTCGCCGCAATCGCGGTACCAACGATCGCCGGCCCATAAAAATACAACGACCGGCGCGGCGAGATGTTGACCGACCGCGGAACATCGAGCGCCTCGCCAATCGCCCAAGCAGTACCGGCGGTGATCACGATCGAGGCGACCAGGCCGGCTTCGAGCAGCCCGAGCGCGAAGATCACCATCGTGCCGTGGCCGAGACGCGACCCGATTCCGGCAAGTACCGAATGGTCATCCAGAGACGCGGCGTTCGTCAGACCGTGCAGGTATTGCCCGGAAATCACGATGATCGAGGTGGCGACCACCAGCATCCCGATCACGCCGAGCATCAGATCGCGTCGGCTTGCTTTGATGTCCTGCGGCAGAATCCCCTTATCGACGACGCAGGATTGCTGGAAAAACAACTGCCACGGCGCGATCGTGGTGCCGATATTCGCCGAAACCAGGACCAGGAACCCCGCGGAGAGCAACCCGCCGGGCAATGCCCAGCCGCTGCCGGTAAAAGTGCGGCCGATCGCGCCCCAATCGGGGTGCGAGACTAGCGCGAGCGGCACGAACATCAGGTTGAATGCTGCAACCAACAGCGAAATGCGTTCCCATGTGTAATATTTCAGGAACAACAGGATGCTGACGATGAAAACGAACGCAGCCGGTATCGTCACGAGGTAGGGGACATGGAAAATTTCGCTGGCGACACGGATGCCTATGAATTCGGTCATGAGCGTCAGGATATTCGCGACGACCAGATCGATCAGCGAAAACGCGCCCCAGAACGCGCCGTAGCGCTTCCAGATCATCTCGGCATGGCCGCGGCGGGTGACGGCGCCGAGCCGGATGGTCATTTCCTGGACCAGATAGGCGATTAAGCCGAGCGGGATCATCAGCGGGATGAACAGGCTGAACCCGTAGGTGGCGCCGGTCTGCGCGTAGGTGATGACGCCACCGGCGTCGTTGTCGCCGAGCATGTCCAGGAGGCCAGGACCGACCAACGCAAGGCCAAGGGCGATGCGGCTGCCCAGGCTCTGCTTGCCGATACGCAGCCGCTGAATGCGCAGCCGATCACGCAGCCGAGCTTCAAGACCCTCGGGAAAAATGATGCGGGCGGTCTCGGGCGAGGTCAGGATATCGGTTTCGGCAGACATGGCATGTCTCCGTGATCGGCAAATGTGAGGCGAAAATGATGCGGAAGTTGACGGTGATCCGGACCGGGTTCGGCCGGGAGGCTCGCCGTGTGGTTCCGCGACCACTTTCCAATAGGTCACGAGCCGCCCGAACTGTCGGAACGCCACCACGCGACAAGCCGGCGGCGCGGGAATTCCACGTCACTCGACACGGCGCTCCTGATCGGCGAAGACGACCGATCCGTTCGTTTTCTGCAGAAGATCATCGTGATCCCTCCTCCTGGTCAGCATTGGCTCGAACCCGGGAGGGATGGGCGGGGTTCAGCGCGTTGCGCGCATCACTCCAGCCGCGTATCCGGCCCGGGCAATCGTCCATCCCACGGTTGAACGGACAGCAAGCGAAAAGCGCTTACTATCGTCCTCCGAAGGCTGGCCGGTCGATCGCGGTTTCATCGGATCCTTGGAAAGTTGGTTGATCAAAACCGTGGAAATTCGCTTTCCGCGGCTACCTGCGCCATATACCCCCTCATAGTATCTGGTCAAGAGGCGATGCAATACACCGAAAAGGAAAAACGCAAGCTGGTGAACCGGCTCAGCCGCATTCGCGGCCAAGTCGAGGCGATGCAGACAGCGTTGGAGGATGATGCGCGATGCACCGCATTATTGCAGCAGGCAACGGCGTGCCGCGGTGCGCTGGACGGGTTCATCGGCACGGTGATCGAGCACCATATCCGCCAGCATATCGTTGATCCGAAGCAGCAGGAGACCGATCGCGCCCAGGCCGCCGAAGAGCTGATCGGCGTGGTTCATTCTTACCTGACGTAGGTTGAATTTCTGATCAAACCGCCCCAATGGCGACAGGGTCGGTCCCCAACAATTTGATACCAAGCGGCTCATGGCGCCGACGATCAGCAGCTTGCGGATGTCGGTCTGCCCCATCTTGCTGACGCCGCCGCGCCTCGTCTTGCTACCTGTCGAGCGTTGCCTGGGCACAAGGCCCAACCAGGCAGCGAAGTTCCTGCCACTCGAAAACGCGCGCAAATCGGGCGCGAACGCCATGATGGCGCCGGCGCTGACCGGGCCAACGCCCGGTGCCGAGCACAGACGCCGCATCTCGACGCTCTCCCGTGACGTGTCCTGCTGCCGCCGGGTCAGCTCCTGGGTCTTCGCCGTGAGATGGTCGATCTGATCGAGGTAGCGGCGAACGATCTCCTTGACCGTGTCCGGCACTTCTGCCGTGCCGGTCTCTGTCAGACCGATGACCTGCTTGAGGTGAGCCGGCCCTTGGGCGACCACCAGCATGAACTCGGCCAGATGGCCGCGCAGGGCGTTGATCAGCTGCGCGCGTTGACGGATGAAGCACTGATGTGTCCGGAAGGCGACTGCGCGCGCCTGATGTTCGGCTTTCTTGACCGCGACGCAATGCATGTTCGGACGCAATGCCGCCTCGGCAATCGCGGCGGCATCAGCCGCATTGTTCTTCTGCCGCTTGACGAACGGCTTCACGTAGATCGGCGGGACCAGGCGAACATTATGTCCGAAGCCTTGAGCCACCCGGCCCCAGCAGTGGCTCGTCGCGCAGGCCTCCATCGCCACGATACATGACGGCTGCGAACTCAGCCGCTCGCGACGACGCCTCCGCCCACCAGCGGGCCCAGCGAGTTGCCGAGAAAGGTTGCCGACGCGGTCATGCCGAACACGGTGCCGCGGTCGGCGCGCGCCACCAGCCGCCCCACCAGCGCGTTCGCCGTGGGCAGGATGCCGCCGATGAACATGCCGAGCCCGAAGTGCTCCGTCAGGAACACACCGTAGCTGTGGGCAAAGGCCTGCGGCACGCTGGTCACCGTGGCACCGAACAGGCAGATCAGCAACACGCGGCGGTAGCCAATGCGGTCGCTGCGCTTGCCGAGGAAGGGCGAGGCGATGAGGTCCGCAAGCCCGGTGATGGAATAGGCGAGGCCGGCAAGGGTCGCGAGCGCCGGCACGTTGCCCGCCAGCAGCTGCACGAACAGCGTCACCATCGGCTGTGCCGCGCGCACCGCGAATTGCGCCAGCAGCAGCACCAGGAACAGCGGCAGCAGCGCCGCGGAGGATGCCGCCATCCGCAGGCTGGCGAGCAGGGAACGCCTGGCCTGCCCCTCCGGCGGCGGCGTGAAATGCTCCCGCACCACGAAATGCACCGAGATCGCGGTGAGGAAGGTCAGCAGCGAGGTGAGGTAGAACGGCACCCGGTAGCTGCCGGAGAGGTCGGACAGCGCGCCGCCGATCACCGGCCCGACCAGCGAGCCGACGAGCTGGCCGGTGCTGAGCCAGCCCAGCGCGTAGCCCAGCCGCCGCTCCGGCACCGCACCTGGCTCGCCACCAGGGCGATCGCGTTGGTGGAAAACCCGGCGAAGGCGCCCATCAGCGCGCGCCAGGCAAAGAACTGCCAGACATTGCCGGCGAACCCCATCAGCGCGGTGAACAGCGAGATCGCGAAACCGGAGCGCAGCAACATCAGCTTACGCCCCTTGCGGTCCGCGAGCGTGCCCCAGAGCGGTGAGGCGAAAGCCGCGATCAGGGGCGTCGCCGCGGTCAGGATGCCGGCCCAAAGCAGGATGCTGTGGCGGTTGGTGACGCCGAGATCCGGCAGCAACAGCGGCATGATCGGCGTCAGCACCGAGAACGACATGGTCATGACGAACTGGATGCCGACCATGGCCCAGAGCGTGCGCTGCCAGTTAGCGAAGAGCACGTGGTCCGTCACATCGCCGGCCGCCCGCCCCGGTTCCGCGCCCTCCAATTCCTGCATTGCTCCGCGCCGACCTTACGTCATGTGACACAAGCGTGTCACAATGAACGCCTGGCGGCGCGGCGCCAAAGCGCCTGGTGCCGGGCAGCCTCGCGGTTGACGCAGGCGCGCCTTAGCGGAGGGGATCGAGCCGCAGCCCGCTCTGGGCGTCGAAGACGTGCAGGCTCGCGCTCGGGATCGCGATCTCGGTGCGCTCGCCGCCGGACCAGGCGCCATGCACCTTCACCGACAACATCGCCTCGTCCGGCAGGCGGCCGAGCAGCACCGTCTCCGAGCCCAGCGGCTCGACGAGGTCGATCGTGAGCGGCGTCCCGCCAGGCTCCAGCCGCACATGCTCGGGCCGGATACCCACGGTGAGCTTCTGTCCTTCCACCCCCTCGCGCCTGCCATCGGCGAATGGCAGCAGCATACCGCCCTCGAGCCGAGCCGCGGTACCGCCGGCGGTGAGCGTCGCGTCCAGCAGGTTCATCGCCGGCGTGCCGATGAAGCCCGCGACATAGCTATTGGCCGGCCGGTCGAACACCTCCATCGGCGTTGCGAGCTGCACCGGCACGCCGAGATGCAGCACCAGCAGCCGGTCGCCCAGCGTCATCGCCTCCACCTGGTCGTGGGTGACGTAGAGGCTGGTAACGCCGAGCCGGCGCTGCAGCCGGCGGATCTCCGCGCGCATCGAGACGCGCAGCTTGGCGTCGAGGTTGGAAAGCGGCTCGTCGAAGAGGAACAGTTTCGGCTCCCGAACGATCGCACGGCCCATGGCGACGCGCTGGCGCTGCCCGCCCGAGAGCTGGCGCGGCTTGCGCGCAAGCAGCGCTTCGAGCCCCAGCAGCGCAGCCGCCTCGTGCACACGCCGCTGGATTTCCGGCTTCGGCAGGCCGCGGATGCGCAGACCATAGGCCATGTTGTCGAACACGCTCATGTGCGGATAGAGCGCGTAGTTCTGGAACACCATGGCGATGTCGCGCGCCGAGGGGTCGAGCGCCGTGATGTCGCGCCCGTCGAGGACGATGCGCCCGGAGGTTGGTTCCTCCAGCCCCGCCACGAGGCGCAGCAGCGTCGATTTGCCGCAGCCCGAGGCGCCGACGATCACAAGCATCTCGCCGGAATTGAGAGAGAGATCGATGCCGTGCAGCACCTCGATCGGGCCAAAGCTCTTGCGCAGCTTCTCGATCACCAGGGTCGCCATCACTTCTCTCCCTCGGTGAGGCCGCGCACGAACCAGCGCTGCATCGACAGCACGACGACCACGGGCGGGATGAGCGCGATCACCGCGGTCGCCATCACCTTGTTCCATTCCGTCGAGGTGTCGATGCCGATCATCTTCACGATGCCGATCACGATGGTGTCGAGGCTGGGGCTGGTCGCCACCACCAGCGGCCAGAGATACTGGTTCCAGCCATAGACGAAGAGGATCACGAACAGCGCGGCGAGATTGGCGGCCGAGACCGGGATCAGGATGTCCTTGAGGAAGCGCAACGGCCCCGCCCCGTCCATGCGCGCCGCCTCCACCAGCTCGTCGGGGATCGCGGCGAAGGTCTGGCGGAACAGCAGCGTCGCCGTCGCACTCGCGATCAGCGGCACGGCGAGGCCCGGGAATGTGTCGATCATGTGCAGGTCGCCCATCACCGCGTAGGTCGGGATGATCCGCACCTCGACCGGCAGCATCAGGGTGACGAAGATCGTCCAGAACGCGGTGCGGCGCAGCGGGAAGCGGAAGAACACCACGGCGAAGGCGGAAAGCACGGAAATCACGATCTTGCCGATGGCGATCGCCAGCGCCATACCGAAGGAGACCACCAGCATCCGCCACACCGGCGGCACGCCGGGCCCACCGTTCACCAACACATCCCAGAAGCTGCCGAGATGGTCGAGCCGCGGGATGAGCGACAGCTCGCCGCGATCAATCGCGGCCGGGTCGAGCGTCGCGGCGCAGAAGGCGAGCCAGATCGGCAGCGCGAACAGCAGCGCGCCCAGGATCAGCACCGTATGCGCGAGCCAGTTCCGCGACCGCCTCATGTCCCGCTACGCCTGCCGATGAAGCGGAACTGCAAGGCCGTGAGCGCGACGACGCCCACCATCAGCACCACCGACTGCGCCGAGGACGAGCCGAGGTCGAGGTTGACCACACCGTCGTTGTAGACCTTGACCACGAGCGTCTCGGTCGCCATCGCCGGCCCGCCCTGCGTCATCGCCCAGATGGTGCCGAATGTGTCGAAGGCGGCATAGACGAGATCAACGATGACCAGGAAGAACAGGGTCGGGGAGAGCAGCGGCAGCACCACGGTGCGGAACCGGAACCAGCCGCGCGCGCCGTCCATCCGCGCCGCCTCGATCACCGCCTTGGGGATAGATTGCAGCCCGGCGATGACGAAGATGAAATTGTAGCTCACCTGCTTCCAGGCGCTGGCGAGGATCACCATCAGCATCGCCTGGTTGCCATTGAGCGCGTAGTCCCAGTTGACGCCGTGGCTGGTGAGAAACCGCCCGATGAAGCCGATCTGCGGATTGAGCAGCAGGATCCACAGCACCGCGGAGACCGCTGGGGCGACCGCGTAGGGCCAGATCATCAGCACGCGGTAGAGGTCGCGCCCGCGCAGTTCCCGGTCGGCGGCAACCGCGAGTATCAGGCCGAGCCCGAGCGAAAGTGCCGTGACCGCGGCACAGAACTCCACCGTGCGCAGGATCGCCGCGCGGTAGCGCGGGTCGGCGAACAGGTCGTGGAAATTCGCGAGGCCCACGAAAACCACATGCACCCCGAACGCGTCGGTGCGCGTCAGGCTCTCCCAGCCGCCGACCAGCGCCGGCCAGTAGAAGAACACGATAGTGAGGACGAGCTGCGGGGCAACGAGCAGCAGCGGCAGCTTCCACCCTGCGAAGATGGTGCGTCGTTCCATGCGCGAATGCGTAGGGGGGCCGCGACGGGAGGCACGGGCCGGGGTCGCCCCCGGCCCGCCCGGCCTCAGCCGCCGACCGACTTCTGGAACGCGCGCAGGACGGCGTTGCCGCGCGAGACGGTGTCGTCCAGCGCCTGCTTCGCCGTCTTTTTGCCGGCGAAGGCCTCCTCGCATTCCCCGTAGAGGATGTTGCGGATCTCCGGCAGCCGCCCGAGCCGCATGCCGCGCGTGTATGGCGTCACGGGACTGCGCAGCAGCGACTGGATCGGCACGTCGGTGCCGGGGTTCTTCGCGTAATAGCCCTGTTTCTTCGAGAGCTCGTCACCCGCGAAGGTCACCGGCACGTAGCCGCTGTTCTGCGCCCACATCGCGTCCTGCTCCGGCAGGGCGAGGAACTGGAAGAACGCGGCCACGGCCTTGTACTCGGCCTCCGTGCGGTGCGGCGCGGTCATCGCCCACAGGCTGGCACCACCGATGAACGTGTTGTGCGGCGTCTTGGAGACGGCCGGGTCCCATGGCATCAGCGCCTCGGCAAAGGCGAACTTGGCGTTGCGCACGATGTCGCCGCGCCCGGCCGACGAGCCGAAACCAATCGCGGCGACGCCGGAGTAGAACATCGGGTCAGGCGCGGAATCACGGCCGCCATACTTGAAGGTGCCTTCCTTGCCCATGTCCATGAAGCGCTGCAGTTGCGCCACATGCGCCGGCGAGTTGCACTCCAGCACCGCGCCGAGCCCGTTGAACCCGTCATCCTCGCTGGCAAACGCGATGTCGTGGATGGCGCTGAACTCCTCGAACTGGATCCAGGTGAGCCAGGACGTGGTCAGCACATAGCGCGTCGGCCCGCCCTTGGCGTTCATGGGGTCCGCCCATTTCGCCTTCAGAACCTTCGCGGCGGCAACCACCTCGGGCCAGGTCTGCGGCGGCTTCTCCGCGTCGAGCCCGGCCATCTTGAAGGCGTCCTTGTTGTACCACATCACCGCCGTCGAGGAGTTGAACGGCATCGAGGCGAGCCGCCCGTCCGGCAGCGAGTAGTAGCCGCGCACCGCGGGGATGTAGGTGGAGGGCTTGATGTCCGCCCCGGTCTCCTTCGCGAGTTCCCAGATCTGCTTCACCGCCGGGCCCGCCGACAGCATCGTGCCGGTGCCGACATCGAACACCTGCGCCACGTTCGGCGCCTTGCCGGCGCGCCAGGCGGCGATCGAGGCGTTCAGCGTGTCCGGGTAGCTGCCCTTGAACACGGAGGTCAGCACGATGTCCTTGTGCGCCGCGTTGAACTGCTTGGTGATACGGTTGACCTGGTCGCCCAGCGCGCCGGACATCGAATGCCACCACGTGATGTGGACCGGCTCGGCGGCCAGCACCTTCACGACCGGCGCGGCGACGACCGGGGCCGCGGCGGCACCGGCAAGAAGCGTTCTGCGTTTCATTCCCAGAATTCCCTCGCTGTTGGGATAACGGTTGGGGCGTAGTGACCGCCCGTTTCGGACGTGTGACACTTATATGACAGAGCGGTGAAGGTCGAGAGCGCTTGCCGCCCTCCGGCGTGGGAAGCTAGAGGAATTCCGTCATCTCGCGAGCGCAGCATGGACCTCAAGGACCACATCCGCGGCATCCCGGACTTCCCCAAGCCCGGCATCCTCTTCTACGACATCTCCACCCTGCTGCGGCACGCCGATGCCTGGCAGGTGGCGATGGGCCGCATGGCCCGCGTCGTCGCCGCCTGGCAGCCGGACCTCATCGCCGGCATCGAGTCGCGCGGCTTTCTCATTTCGGCCCCGCTCGCGCTCAAGCTCGGCTGCGGCTTCATCATGCTGCGCAAGCGCGCCAAGCTGCCGGGGGTCACCATCGGGCTCGACTACGCGCTGGAATACGGCTCGGACCGCATCGAGATCCAGGAGGACGCGATCCGCCCCGGCCACCGCGTCGTGATCGTGGACGACCTGCTGGCCACCGGGGGCACCATGGCGGCCGGCATCGCGCTGTTGCGCCGCGTGGGCGCCATCGTGCCGGGGGCGGCGGGGCTGATCGAGCTGACCTTCCTCAACGGCCGCAAGAAGCTGGACGTCCCCTTCGAGGCGCTCGTCGCGTATGACGAGTAACGCCGCAGCTCACCGCTAACCCGCCGCTAACCCGCCGCCGCCATGCTCGGCGCATGCGGCGCCTCCTCCTCGCGGACCGGGTCAAGGGACGGGCGGACAGCTTCCTCGCCCCCCTGATCCCGGCGCTGGAACGCGACTGGGAGGTGCGGTTCGTCTCCCTGCCGCCCGGCCCGGAACTCGCCGACGCCATCGCATGGTGCGACGTGCTGTGGCTGGAATGGTGCTGGGACCATGCCGTCTGGGTGACGCGGGAGGGCATCGCCGCCGGCCGGCCCACCATCCTGCGCCTGCATTCCGTCGAGGCGCTCAACACGGACTACCCGACCCGGATCGACTGGTCGCGTGTCGACCGCCTCGTCACCGTGGGCGAGGACATCGCGGCGCTGATCCGCCCCGGCGTGCCCGTCGCCCCGGCCGTCATTCCCAACGGCGTCGACCTCGCCCGCTTCCGCCCGGGGATGCCCGACCCGGCGCAGGTCGCCTGGATCGGCCATATCGAGCCGAAAAAGAACCCGATGCTGCTGCTGCAGATCGCGGCACGGCTGCGCGGGACGCACGAATTCCACGTCGCCGGCCCGTTCACCGACCTGCGCACCCGCCGCTACGTGCTGCACCTCGCGGCATCGCTCGGCCTCGGCGACACCCTGCGCCTGCATGGCCCCGTGGCAGACATGCCAGGCTTCCTCGCCGACAAGGGCGTGATCCTCTCGACATCGATGTACGAGAGCTTCGGCCTCAACATCGCGGAGGGCATGAGCTGCGGACTGGCGCCCGTGGTGCACGACTTCCCCGGCGCGGACCGACTCTGGCCACCGGAAGCATTGTTCGCCAGCGTGGACGAGGCAGTGGCGCTGATCCGCGCGGCATCGCCAGGGCAGCACTGGCGCGATTGGGTTGGCCGGTACGGCCTGGATCGGCAGGCTGACGCTACCCGGGCACTGCTCGCGGGGCTCCGCCCCGCGCCCCGCCAGGGACCTCGGTCCCTGGACCCTATTTCTTCGGCAAGTCCAGTCTGAGCGAAAGTTCGCGCAGGCGCGCGGGGGGCACTTCCGCCGGCGCGCCCATCATCAGGTCCTCGCCCTGCTGGTTGAGCGGGAACAGGATCACCTCGCGGATATTCGGCTCGTCCGCCAGCAGCATCACGATGCGGTCGATCCCCGGGGCCGAACCGCCGTGCGGCGGCGCGCCGTAGCGGAACGCGTTCAGCATGCCGCCGAACCGCGCCTCCACATCCGCCGCGGTGTAGCCCGCGATCTCGAACGCCCGGATCATGATGTCCGGCCGGTGGTTGCGGATGGCGCCGGATGACAGTTCGATACCGTTACAAACGATGTCGTATTGATACGCCTTGATCGAGAGCGGGTCCTGCATCTCCAGCGCCTCGAGCCCACCCTGCGGCATCGAGAACGGGTTGTGGCTGAAGTCGACCCTCCCGGTCTCCTCGTTGATCTCATACATCGGGAAGTCGGTGATCCAGCAGAAACGGAATGCATCCGGCTCGATCAGGCCGAGATCCTCGCCAAGCTTCGTGCGCACCTTGCCGGCGAACTTCGCCGTCTCATCCCCTTTGCCCGCGGCGAAGAAAACCGAATCCCCGGGCTTGAGGCCGCACGCCACCCGGATCGCCTCCGCCCGCCCAGCCTCGAGGTTGCGCGCGATCGGCCCCTTCGGACCCTCCGCCTCGAACTGGATGTAGCCGAGCCCGCCGGCCCCTTCCTCACGCGCCCACTCGTTGAGCTTGTCGAAGAAGCTGCGGGGATTGGCCGCCGTCCCCGGCGCCGGGATCGCGCGCACGATGCCGCCGGAGGCCGCGATCTTCGCGAACAGCCCGAAGCCCGAGCCCGCGAAATGCTCCGTCACATCCGTGATCGTGAGCGGGTTGCGCAGGTCCGGCTTGTCGGAGCCATAGGTCAGCAGCGCCTGCGCATACGGAATGCGCGGGAACCGCCCCTGCGTGACCGCCCGGCCGTTGGCGAACTCCTCGAACACGCCCGCGATCACCGGCTCGATCGTTTCGAACACGTCCTCCTGCGTCACGAAGCTCATTTCGAAGTCGAGCTGGTAGAACTCGCCGGGGGAGCGGTCCGCCCGGCTCGCCTCGTCGCGGAAGCAGGGCGCGATCTGGAAGTAGCGGTCGAAGCCCGCGACCATCGCGAGCTGCTTGAACTGCTGGGGCGCCTGCGGCAGCGCATAGAACTTGCCCGGGTGCAGCCGTGCCGGCACCAGGAAGTCGCGCGCGCCCTCCGGCGAGGAGGCGGTCAGGATCGGCGTCTGGAACTCGGTGAACCCGGCCTCGATCATCCGCCGGCGGATCGAGGCGATCACCTGCGCGCGCAGCATGATGTTGCGGTGCACCCGCTCGCGCCGAAGGTCGATGAAGCGGTACTTGAGCCGGATCTCGTCCGGGAAACGTTCCTCACCCGCCACCTGCATCGGCAGCACCTCGGCGGCGGACTGTACCTCGAGCGCCTCGGCGCGCAGCTCCACCTCGCCGGTGGGCAGCTTCGGGTTCACCGTGCCCTCGGCGCGCGCCACCACGGTGCCGGTGACAGTGATGACGCTCTCCACGCGCACCTGCTCGGCGGCGGCGAAGGCCGGGGTGCCCGCGGCAAACACGCATTGCGTGATGCCGTAATGGTCGCGCAGGTCGATGAACAGCAGCCCGCCGTGGTCGCGCCTGGCGTGCACCCAGCCTGAAAGCCGGGCCGGCTTGCCGGCGTCGGACGCGCGCAGCGCGGCGCAGGTATGGGTGCGATAGGCGTGCATGGCTGGTTCTCGGCTGGTTCTGGGCTGAAGCGGGCGGCAAACAAGCCGCCGCCCCCCCGACTGTCAAGGCGAAGGGTGTCAAGCTTACGGGTCACGGTGTAGGGAGGGGCATGCCCAGGCAAGATCGCCCTACCTTCCCGGCCCCCGTCCTCATCACCGACACCGCCAGCCTCGCCGCCCTGTGCGAACGCCTCGTCCGCGAGACCGTGGTGACCGTGGACACGGAATTCATGCGCGAGCGGACCTATTGGCCGGAACTCTGCGTGGTGCAGCTTGGCGGGGCGGCCGAGACCGCGGTGGTGGACGCGCTGGCGCCGGGCCTGGACCTCGCGCCCCTTGGCGCGCTGCTCGCCAATCCCGCCGTCACCAAGGTGTTCCACGCCGCTCGCCAGGATATCGAGATCTTCGTGCTCAAGTTCAGCGCCGTGCCGACGCCGCTGGTCGACACCCAGGTCGCCGCCATGGTGGCGGGCTTCGGTGACCAGGTCGGGTACGACACGCTCGTCGCCTCGCTCACCGGCGGGCATATCGACAAGTCGCATCGCTTCAGCGACTGGTCGGCGCGCCCGCTCTCGCAGGCGCAGATCGCCTATGCGGCCGCGGATGTGACGCACCTGCGACTGGTCTACGAGAAGCTGATGGCGCGCCTGTCGCGCGACGGGCGCATCGAATGGGTGGCGGAGGAAATGGCGAGCCTGGCCGACCCCGCGACCTACCGCGTCGACCCGGAACGGATGTGGGAGCGGCTGCGCGCGCGCAGCAACAACCGGCGGATGCTGGGCATGCTGCGCGCCATCGCCGCCTGGCGCGAGCGCGAGGCGCAGCGCGCCAACATCCCGCGCGGGCGCATGCTGAAGGACGAGTCGCTGCTGGAGCTCGCGGCCAGCGCGCCCACCGACGCCATCGGCCTCGCCCGCGTGCGAGGCATCTCCAAGGGTTTCGCGGAGGGCAAGCAGGGCGCCTCGCTCCTCGCCGCGATGGACGAGGCGCGCGCCCTGCCGGAAAGCGAGCTGCCCAGCCCGCCCGCCGACAGGCACGGCCCGCGCGCCTCGCCCGCGCTCGTCGCCCTGCTCAAGGTGCTGCTCGCCGCGAGCTGCGAGGCGCATGACGTCGCGCCGCGGCTCGTCGCCTCCTCCGACGATCTCGATCGCATCGCCGTGGGCGAGCCCGATGTCCCGGCGCTTGCCGGCTGGCGGCAGCGCGTCTTCGGCGAGCAGGCAATCGCCTTGCGGGATGGCAAGCTCGCCCTCGGCGTCGCCGGCAAGCGGATCAAGACGATTCCGCTGTGATCATGCCGCGTCGTGCAGAATGACGCCGAACGTCATTCGTGTCCCGGAACGGATGCGGCTCACGCCGTGGCGCAGCGCCACGCGGTAGGTCCCGCGCGTGCCCCCCACCGGTCGCTCGCGGGTCGCGAACACCACCGCGTCCCCCTGCCCCAGCGCCACCACCTCGGCGCGAGACTGCATCCGCGGCCGCTGCTCCGTCAGCACGAACTCGCCGCCAGCAAAATCCTCGCCCGGCCGGCTGAGCAGGATCGCCGCCTGCAGCGGAAACACCACTTCGCCGTAGATGTCCTGGTGCAGCGCGTTCCAGTCGCCCTCGCCGTAGCGCAGCAACAGCGGCGTGGGTCGCGTCTGTCCCGCGGCGGCGCAACGCGCGAGGAATTCCGCGTGCTCCGCTGGTAGGGCCTCGCCGCCAAGTGCCTGGCGCCATCGGTTCGCAACCGGCACAAGCCGCGTGTAGAGCAAAGCGCGCATCGCAACCAGCCAGGCCGGCAGCGGATCAGCGAAATACTTGTACTCGCCACTGCCGAACCCGTGCCGCCCCATGACGATGCGGCTGCGGAACAGTGACTCGTGCCCGTAGAGTGCCGCGACCTCGGCGCAGGCCTCCGCCGTCAGCATGCCGGCGACCCGCGCGCAGCCCTGCGCGTCCAGCGTCTCGCCGATCCCTGACCAGTCGCCGTCCGGCACGATGCATGTCATGCCCGGACCCTATACCGGCCGCGTATCGCGCACCCTCCGTCGCTTGCGCCGGCTAATAGATCGCCGGCACGAATTTCTGCTTGCTGAATTTCGACCGCCTGTAGCCCTGGTCGCTCTGCCGCGGCGGCAGGTCGATCTCCACCGGCACCATGTCGTGGTACGGCACCTGGCTCAGCAGATGCGCGATGCAGTTGAGCCGTGCGCGCTTCTTGTCGTCGGCATCCACCACATTCCACGGACTTGTCCTGGTGTCCGTCGCCGCGAACATCGCGTCCTTGGCGCGGGAATAATCCACCCACCGCCGCCGCGCCTCGAGGTCCATCGCCGAGAGCTTCCAGCGCTTGACCGGGTTGCGCATGCGCGCCTGGAACCGCTGCTCCTGCTCCTCGTCGCTCACCGAGAACCAGTATTTCACCAGCACCATGCCGGAGCGGATCAGCATCTCCTCGAATTGCGGGCTGGCGCGAAGGAAGTCCTCGTATTCCTCCTGCGTGCAGAACCCCATCACGTGCTCCACGCCGGCGCGGTTGTACCAGGAGCGGTCGAACAGCACGATCTCGCCGGCCGCCGGCAACTGCGCCACGTAGCGCTGGAAGTACCATTGGCTGCGCTCGCGGTCGGTCGGCGTGCCAAGCGCCACGATGCGGCAGTAGCGCGGATTGAGGCTCTGCGCGATGCGCGTGATGACGCCGCCCTTGCCCGCGGCATCGCGCCCCTCGAACAGCACGCAGACGCGCAGGCCCTTGCGCCGCACCCATTCCTGCAGCTTGAGCAGCTCGAACTGCAGCTTCGCCAGTTCCTCGACGTAGTGGTAGTCCTTCGGCGGCTTGGCGAGCTGGGAGCGCCGGCCCAGCTCCCAGTACTGCTCGAGCTGCGCGGACTCGCCAACGCGCTCGGCGATTTCGCCGCCGTTGCCCGCGCCGCCGTTGTCGTCCTTGCCGTTCTTGCGGGCCTTACCGTCCTTCTTGCCCATCCAACGCCTCCCGGTTCGGCGGAAGCGTAGCATCCGGCCCGGCTCGCGTCAGGCGTCTCGTGTCAGGCGGCGAGCTCCGTCGTGGCATCGAGCCCCAGCGCCTCCGCCAGCCGGTCGAGCCGGCGCGTGACACTCTCGCCCGCGAACACGCCGCTGCCCTCAGCAAGGCGCAACGTCAGCGTGGCGCCCATCTCAAGCGCAGTGCCGGCGAGCAGGGCCGTGGTGCCGGCCGAGAGCGTGTAGGCGAGCCGCAGCGCAACACCCAGGATGGTCGCGCGGCGCAGCGCCTCCGGATTCAACAGCCCGCGCGCCAGGCCAAGAAAGGGCGCATCCGGCTCCGCCTCGTAGCGCAAGGCCAGCGTGGTCGCGAGGAAGGCGCGCGCGTGGTGGTCGAGCGCGATCCCGGGTTGGCGCAGGATACGCAGATAGGCCTGCTCGGCGCGGTATTCGGGGTGGTCGTGGCTGCCAATGTCGCTCATCCAGCAGGCGACCGTGCGCAGCCGCCGCTGCTCCGCTGTCTCGGCAGGGAACAGCGGCGTGGTCCAGGCCGCAAGCGCTGGCGGCAGCTCGGGGTCGCGGCCGAGCCGTACCGCGTATTCGCGCCCGGCGGAAAGCAGCGGGTCCTCGCGGCGCACGGCTTCCGGCACCTGCGCCATGAACCAACCCTCGCGCAGCCCGTTGGCGGAGAACACCACCCGCCGCGCCCCGGTCGCGCGCAGCAGCCGGCGCAGCACGATCGCGGCATAGGGCAGGTCGTCGATGCGTCGCCGCGGCGCGCCGGCCATGCGTTCCAGGGCCCGCCGCCCCGCACCCGCGATCACACCGGCGAGGTCGCGCGCCTCATCCCGCCCGATCGTGTAGTGATGCACCATGTTGAGCGGATAGCGCGTCTGCGCGATGTGGATGCGCGCCAGCGCCCGCCAGGCGCCGCCCACGACATAGAGGTCGCGGCCCGCTCCCTCGGCGAGCCAGGGCACCGTCGCCAGCTCTGTCTCCGCCAGCGCGCGCGCCCGCGCCGCGTCATCGCCCGCCCGCTCGGCCAGCCGGATGACGCCGATGGGCAGCGTCGCCGCGGCACCGCTGCGCCCGGCATCGAGCCGCACCAGTTCCAGCGAGCCGCCGCCAATATCGGCGAGGATGCCGTCGGCGCTCGGAATGCCGCACAGCACACCTGCGGCCGAGAGCGCCGCCTCCTCCGCGCCGGAAAGCACCCGGATCCTCGCATCGGGCATCCGCGCGGCCAGCGTGGCCACGAATTCGGGCCCGTTCCTCGCGTCGCGCACGGCGGAGGTGGCCAGCACCTCGAACGGCGAGGCGCCCATCGCCTCGGCGATTGCGCGATAGCGGTTCATCACCGTCAGCGTCTGCGCCACCGCCTCGGCGTTGAGCCGCCCCGTGGTGCTGACGCCGCGGCCAAGCCGCAGCACCGCCTTCTCGTTGAAGATCGCGATCGGGTTGCGCCCCAGCCCCTCGAACACGACGAGACGGACGGAGTTGGAACCGAGGTCGACCACCGCGGAACGCGATAGTCGGCCGGTGGGAAGCGACGTTTCGGAGGAAGACGGCAAAGGCGGCCTCAGTCCTCGCTCACCCGATCGGGTTTGCGCCCGGCATGCGGCGCCGTCGCGTCGCCCCGCAGCGCGGAGCCGCGGCCGGACAGCGAGGGGTTGGTCATGAAGTGCTCATGGGCAGAGAAGCGCTTCTTGCCACCCGCGGCGACCCGCCGCCATACCCCATCCGCGCCGAGCTCCCATGACTGCGCGGTATCACGCAGGTTGGTCACCATGATCTGGTCCAGAACCTGGGCGTGCACGGTGGGGTTGTGGATCGGCACCAGCGTCTCCACCCGCCATTCCATGTTGCGCGCCATCCAGTCGGCCGAGGAGATAAACACCAGGGCCTGGCGCGATGGCAGCGGCGCGCCGTTGCCGAACACGCAGATGCGCGCGTGCTCCAGGAAGCGCCCGATGATGGATTTGACGTGGATGTTCTCGGAGAGGCCCGCAACACCCGGTCGCAGGCAGCAGATGCCGCGGATCACCGCCTCGATCTTCACCCCGGCGCAAGACGCGGCGTAGAGCCGGTCGATCAGTGCCTCGTCCACCAGCGAGTTGAGCTTGACCCAGATCGCGGCGGGCTGCCCCGCGCGCGCGAACGCGATCTCCTGGTCGATCAGCTCCACCAGGGTCGAGCGGGTGGTGAGCGGCGAGAACGCCAGCGCCTCCATCCGCTCCGGCCGCGCGTAGCCGGTCATGTAGTTGAACAGCCGCGCCGAATCGCGCGTCAGCTCCGGCTCGCAGGTGAAGAAGCTGAGATCGGTGTAGGTCCGCGCCGTGATCGGGTGGTAGTTGCCGGTGCCGAAATGCGCGTAGGAGCGCAGCGTGCCGCCCTCGCGGCGGACCACGAGCGACAGCTTCGCGTGCGTCTTGAGCTCGGTGAAGCCGAACACGACCTGCACGCCGGCGGCCTCCAGCTCCCGCGCGAGCCGGATGTTCGCCTCCTCGTCGAAGCGCGCGCGCAGCTCCACCATGGCGGTGACAGTCTTGCCGGATTCCGCCGCCTCGATCAGCGCCTTGACGATCGGGCTGTCGCGGCTGGTCCGGTAGAGCGTCTGCTTCACCGCCACGACGGCGGGGTCGCGCGCCGCCTGGCGGAGGAACTGCACCACCACGTCGAAACTCTCGAACGGGTGGTGGACGATGATGTCCTTGGCACGGATCGCGGCGAAGCAGTCGCCGCCGAAATCGCGGATGCGCTCGGGGAAGCGCGGCGTATAGGGCGCGAACAGCAGGTCCGGCCGGTCGTCGACGATCATCTGCCGGAGGTCGACGAGGCCGAGCAGCCCTTCGGTCACCTGGGTCTGGCTGGGAACCGCGCCGAGCGCGTCCGTGACCAGCTCGCGCAGCCCCTGCGGCATCGCGGCGTCGAGCGTAAGATGGATCGCAACGCCACGGCGGCGGCGCTTCAGCGCCGTCTCGTAGGAGCGGACGAGATCCTCCGCCTCCTCCTCGAACTCCACGTCGCTGTCGCGGATCAGGCGGAACAGACCCTCGCCCACCACGGTCGCCGCCGGGAACAGGCGCGGTAGCGAGAGCGAGATCAGGTGCTCGAGCAGCACGAAGCGGATGCCGCCCCCACTCGCGCCAGCATCGCCGCGCGGCGGCAGGCGGATGAAACGCTCAATCTGCGCCGGGATCGGGATGAGGGCGGGCGTCGGCGCCGGATCGCCCTCGCGCACCAGCAGCAGCGCCATCACCAGGCCCAGATTGGGCACGAACGGGAACGGGTGGGCGGGGTCGACAGCGAGCGGCGTCAGCACCGGGAACACCCGCTCCATGAACCAGGCATCGAGCCAGGCGCGGTCCTCGCCATCGAGCTCCGCGGGATCGACGACGCGGATGCCGGCCGTCGCGAGTTCCGCGCGCAGATCCGCCCAGGCGTGCAGCTGCTCGGCAACCAGCTCGCCAATGCGCGCCTCGACCGCAGCCAGTTGCTGCGACGGCGTCAGCCCGTCCGGCGAGAGCGCGGTGATCCCCGCCTTCGCCTGCCCGACCAGGCCCGCGACGCGGACCGAATAGAATTCGTCGAGATTGTCGGCGGAGATCGAGACGAAGCGCAGCCGCTCCAGCAGCGGGTGGCGGCGGTTCGCGGCCTCCGCGATCACGCGCGCGTTGAAGGCGAGCCAGGACAGCTCACGGTTGATGAACCGGTGCGGCGACTGGGCAGTGACGGGCTCCACAGCCGTCGACAGTCCGCGATGCGGCGGCTCGGCGGCGTGGATCGGCATGTCGGGGGCGTTCATCCGGCGCTCCTGTGCCCGCGAGTTTACAGGAACGGCAGGCGAATTGGGGAGGCCGCGTCCGCCGCCATCGTGAAATCTTCATCAGGGTCCGGTTCCGGGGGATCGGACTCCGGTTCCGCCTCCGGCAGCACCAGGTCCGCCAGCACCGCTGCCGCCAACGATCGGGTCACGCGCCGCCCGAGGGCGAGGCTCGCGCGGTCGAGCCGCGCCGCCAGCTCGCGCAGCAGGCCGGGGTCGCGCGGCGCACGGCGCAGCAGCCAGGCCCGCAGCGCGGGCGTCAGCAACAGCTGCCGCTCGTCCAGCAGGCGCGCGAACAGCGCCTCCAGCAGCGCGTCCTCGGGAGGCCCGATCGCGACCGCGAGGCTCGCACGCATCCGGCTCGCGAGGTCCGGAAGCGCGATGTGCCAGCGCGACGGCGGCTCGCGCGAAGCGAGCAGGACCAGCTGCCCGGCCTCGGCGGCCGCGTTGAGCAAATGGAACAACGCCTCCTCGTCGAGGAGGTCCGCGTCATCCACCACGACCGGGGCGGGCGGCGCCGGCCGCTTGCCGCCGCGCCACGGCAGACCGCCATGTTCCGCGGACCAGAGCGCCAGCATGTGGCTCTTGCCCGTGGCCGGCCCGCCCCACAGCACCAGCCGACCCAGCGGCCAGCGATCGGGGGCTGCGAGCCAGCGCCGCGCCTCTGCATTGGACGGCATTTCGACCAGCGGCTCGCGCGCCAGGTCGGCGGCGGCGCAGGGCAGCGGCAGCGCCATTTGCCGCGCCATCACGGCCAATCCGTCACGTCCCGCCCGCCCCTGCGGGCGGATCGAGATAAAGCGGGCTCTTGAGATAGCGGCGCAGCCAGAAGCGGCTCAGCACCCCGATCACCGCCGAAACCGGCACCGCCAGCAGCACGCCGAGGAAGCCGAAAGCCTCGGCGCCGGCAAACAGGGCGAAGATCACCCACACCGCGTGCAGCTCCACCCGGTCGCCGAGGAAGCGCGGATAGATGAAATAGTTCTCGAAGATCTGGCCGAGCCCGAACACCACCAGGATCTTGATGATCCCCGCCCACGTGCCCCATTGCCCGGCCGCCAGCGCCAGCGAGGAAACAAAGCCGGTGATGGTGCCAACATAGGGCATGAAGGAGAGCGTGCCCGTCGCCAGCCCCACGATCAGCCCGAGATCGAGCCCGGCGACCGTGAGCCCCGTAGCGTAGAACGCCGCCAGTGCCACGCAGCTCAGCGCCTGCCCGCGCAGCCAGGCCGAGAGAATCCGGTCCACCTCCCGCGCCTGCTCGCGGATGATGCCGGCGTAGCGGTGCGGCAGCCAGGAATCGACGCTCGCCACCACCCCCGGCCAGTCCCTGAGGAGGTAGAACGCCACCAGCGGCGTCACCACCAACAGCATGATCACGTTGAACAGCGCGAAGCTGCCGCCGATCAGGCGCGAGGCCGCGGTGCCGATGAAGGACAGAACCGTCCCCGCCTCGCTGCTGACGAGCCCCTGGAGCTTGGTGTCGATCACGCCGGGGCCCAGCTGCTGCTGCAGCCGGTTGAGGGTCTTGTCCGCCAGCGCCTGCAGGTCGAGGACATAGGCCGGCAGCCGGCGCAGCAGCAGGCCCAGCTGCACCATCACCAGCGGATAGAGCAACAGCACCGCCAGCGTGCCGAGCAGGATCAAGCCCACCACCAACAGCCCGGCGGCGTAGGGGCGGCCGATCCCGACACGGGTCATCCTGGTTGCCAACGGGTCCAGGAAATAGGCAACCACGGCAGCCGCGACGAAGGGCACCAGCACCGCGGAGAACAGCTGCAGCGCCAGCCAGAACCCCACCAGCAGCGCCGCGAGGAAGGCGAGCCGCTGTGCGCGCGAGGCGCCTTGCTGTGCGCTGTCGCTCATGCCGCGCCGCCCCGCGCCACCACCAGCACATAGCCGGCGCCGGAGGCGAGCGTGCTCACCACCACCAGCGTCGTGAGCGCATCGATCACGTCGCCCGGCACCGGCATGCCCCCGGCGCGCAGCAGGGCCAGTCCGATCAACACGATCTGCAGCACCGTGTTGAGCTTGGAGAGCAACAGCGGGCGGATCTCGACCCGTTGTCCCAGCATCGTCAGCACCAGCACGCCGCCCACGATCACCACGTCGCGGAACACCACCAGGATCGCCAGCCAGTCCCACACCTCCCCCACCGCGGCGAGGGTGACATAGGTGGAAACCAGCAGCGCCTTGTCGGCCAGCGGGTCGAGCACCGCACCGATCCGCGTCGGCCCCTGGCGGCGCGCCAGCCAGCCGTCGACGCCGTCCGAGATGCCGGCGAGGGTGAACAGCGCGAAGGCGGCGAGGGAATGGTCGTGCAGCACCAGCCAGACCGTCGCGGGCACCGCGCAGATGCGCGCCAGCGTGATGACGTTGGGCAGAGTCAGCAGATCGCCGAGCAGGGGCGCCGTGCCGACAGGGCTACCGTCCGGCATCGTCTCCCCGATTGTCGGCGCCCGGCCGGTTGGCCGGATTGGGCGGGTGGGCCGGATTGGGCAATTGCGTCTCCTCGGTGGCGCTTTCGCTCGTGACCTTATACACGGCCCCGCCATGACCGGTATGACCTATCGCGACGCAGGCGTGGACATCGAGGCGGGGGATGCGCTGGTCGAGCGCATCAAGCCCGCGGCCAGGGCAACCTTGCGGCCCGGCGTGCTCGGCGGGCTCGGCGGCTTCGGCGCCCTGTTCGACCCGCGCGCAGCCGGCTTCACGGACCCGATCCTGGTCGCTACCACGGACGGCGTGGGCACCAAGCTGCGCGTCGCGATCGAGGCGGGCCGGCATGGCGGCGTCGGCCAGGACCTGGTCGCGATGTGCGTCAACGACCTCGTCGTGCAGGGCGCCACGCCGCTGTTCTTCCTCGACTATTACGCGACCGGTGCACTCGATATTGACGCCGCCGCCGCGGTGATCGACGGCATCGCCACCGGCTGCAGGCTCGCCGAGTGCGCGCTGGTGGGCGGCGAGACCGCCGAAATGCCCGGCATGTACGGCAAGGACGACTACGACCTCGCGGGCTTCGCGGTGGGGGCGGCGGAGCGTGGCACGTTGCTGCCCCAGGGGGTCGCACCGGGCCAGACCGTGCTCGGCCTTGCTTCCTCCGGCGTGCATTCGAACGGCTTCTCGCTCGTTCGCCGCGTCGTCGCCGCCAGCAGCCAGGGCTGGGCCTCGCCGGCGCCGTTCGCCATGGACAACACGCTCGCGGAGGCACTGCTGGAGCCGACGCGCATCTATGTCCGGCCGCTGCTCGCCTTGCACCGCGCGGGGCTGATGCGTGCGGCGGCGCACATCACCGGCGGCGGCCTGCCCGGCAACCTGCCGCGCGTGCTGCCTGCGGGGACACGCGCCGTCATCGCCGCGAACTGGACGCTGCCGCCGGTATTCCGCTGGCTCGCCCGCGCCGGCGGGGTCGCCGCCACCGAGATGCTGCGCGTGTTCAACTGCGGGATCGGCATGGCCGTGGTGACCGATGACGCCGCCGCCGCGACCGCGGTGCTGGAAGCGGCTGGCGAGACGGTGGTCGAGCTGGGCCGCATACAGGCGCAGGAGAGCTCGCACGACGGCAGGCCCGACGTCGTGATCGACATCCCGCCCGGATGGCTCGGGTGAAGCGACGCGTCGGCGTCCTGATCTCCGGGCGCGGCTCCAACATGGTGGCGCTGGCCGAGGCGGCGCGCGACCCGGCCTACCCGGCCGAGATCGCGGTGGTGATCTCGAACGACCCCACCGCGGCCGGACTCGCACTGGCCGAGGCGCGCGGCATCGCCACACGCGCCATCCCGCACCGCGCCTTCGGCCGCGACCGCGCGGCGCACGAGGCGGCGATCGACGCGGCGTTGGCTGCCGAGGAAGTCGAGGTGCTCTGCCTCGCCGGCTACATGCGCCTGCTCACCCCGTTCCTGGTCGGCCGCTATTCCGGGCGGATGCTTAACATTCACCCCTCGCTGCTGCCCGCCTTCCCGGGGCTCGACACGCATGCGCGCGCGCTCGCCGCCGGCGTGAAGTTCCACGGCTGCACGGTCCACCTGGTCACCGAGGCGATGGACGAGGGCCCGATCCTGGCTCAGGCCGCCGTGCCGGTGCGGCCCGGCGACGACGAGGCGGCGCTGGCCCAGCGGGTGCTCGCCGAGGAGCACATCCTCTATGCCGCGGCGCTGGCCCGCTTCCTGCGCGGCGACCCTGGACGGGCACCGACGACCGCCTTGCACAACCCCTTGCCCGATGTGCTTCCTGCCCCCTAAAAATACGCCCAACGACAAGTGAGAGCGAGCATGGCCACCTCCTTACAGCCCGTGACCGAGGAAGCCTTCACCGAGGACCGGAAGCATTTCCACCACAGCTTCGTCGCCTTCGTGACCATGGCCGCGACGGCGATCGCGGTACTGCTGATTCTGATGGCGTATTTCCTGACCTGAGCCACGCCATACCGGCCGGCGTCGCAACGAGCGCCGGCGAATCCTCCGCGAACGGACGCGGATGGTTCTAGATCAGGTCTTCGGCCAGCGCCGCGCGCGTCGCCTCGGGCAGCACGGTCATATGCGCGTAGTGCGGGTGATCGAGGCCGAGGACGACGCGCGAACCCGGCTCCCGCAGAGCCGCCACCGCCGCCTCGTCAAGCGGAAAATGCACGAACTGCACGGAGGATGCCTTGCCCTGCGCCGTGGTGCGGTCCTGGTCGGTCTCCGCCGCCGCCTTGACGCGATGCCCACCGATCTCGAGGAACGCCGTCTCCTCGATGCCGCCGAGCGTGGAGAGCACGCGCTTGCGGCGCTCCGGATCGTCGATCTCGATCATGAAGGTCGCGACCAGCTCCCGCCCGTTGGGGATGAGCGGGTTGTAGGCAGCGAGCTCGTCGGGCAGCTGCGCGTCGCCGCCCTTCTCGATGTGCAGCATCTCCTGCACCTGGTGCCACATCGTGTGCCAGTTCTCGAAGAAGAAGGTGACGAACGGCCCCACCGCGACGCGGCGCGGCCGCTTGATCGCCGTCATCCGGGTCCGCCACTCGCGGCGCCGCGTCGCGTAGGTTTCCCACGGCAGGATGTCCGCGGGGTCGATCACCGTCTTCGCCATCGCCGTCATCTCCTCAAACCTCGATCCCATAGGCGCGCGCCATCAGGATGATCGGATGCGAAACGACCTCGGGCACCGGCGCGTCACCGCCGGCGCGGTGCATTGCCTGGTCCAGATGCATCGCCGCCAGCGGACACTCGGAGGTCGCGACCGGCTTGCCCGCGCCCTGCAGCGCGCGCGCCGCCGGCCGCCCGACCTTCATCGCCACCGCGAAATTCTCGTGGCGGAAGCCCCAGGAGCCGCCGTGTCCGGAGCAGCGCTCCACCACGCCGACATCCGCCCCGGGGATCAGTCGCAGCATCTCGGCTGCCTTCTGTCCCATGTTCTGCGCGCGCGCGTGGCAGGCCATATGCACGGCAACGCCGCCCGGCAGCGACGAGAGGCCGGGGGCGAGCCCCTCCTTCCTCGCGATATCGACGACGTATTCGCAGATGTCGAAGGTGGCAGCCGCGAGCTTCTTCACGCCCACATGCTGCGGCAGCACCAGCGGCCACTCGAATTTCAGCATCAGCCCGCAGGACGGAATCGGGGCGACGACGTCGTAGCCCTTCTCGATCCACGGCGCGAAGGCATCGGCGGCGCGCTTCGCGGCCTCCGCGACATCGGCAAGACGGCCCTGCTCCAGCAGCGGCATGCCGCAGCAGCCCGGGTGCAGCACCTCAGCCCTGATGCCGTTCCGCGCCAGCACGCCGAGCGCGGCGTGGCCGATCGCCGCGTCGTTGTTGTTCACCCAGCAGGTCGCGAACAGCACCACTTTGCGCCCCGCGGCGGGCGCGGTGTGGTTCACCTCCGGCGGGTCGGTGCGCGCGCTGATGGTGAAGCGATGGCTTTCGTAGCGCGGCAGTTCCGCCTCGCGGTCGAAGCCGACGATCTTCTCGAGGATCGGCCGCGTGACCTCGTTGCCGCGCTTGAGCACCCAGTTGGCCAGCGGGGCGGCAAGCGTGCCGAGGGCACCCACGACCTCGGTCGCGGCGAGCCTGCGGTCCAGCATGCCGAGCCTGTGCGCCTCCGCCGCGCGGGCGCGCAGCATAAGGTGGGGGAAATCCAGATCGAAGGCATGCGGCGGCACGTATGGGCATTTCGTCATGAAGCACATGTCGCAGAGCGTGCAGGCCTCGGCGACGGGCTTGAAATCGGCGCTGTCCACCGCGTCCAGCTCGCCCGTCTTCGACGCATCGATCAGGTCAAACAGGCGCGGGAAGGAATCGCAGAGATTGAAGCAGCGGCGGCAGCCGTGACAGATGTCGAAGACGCGGCGGAGTTCCGCGTCGATCGCCTCGGGATCGAGCCAGGCTTCGTCCTGCCAAGGGATCGGGTGGCGCGTCGGCGCCTCGAGACTGCCTTCTCTCATCGGGTCGTGCCGCGCGGCAACGTACCGGCCCCGGGCGAGGCCGGGACCGGAGTTCATTGCGCCTGCGCGTCGTTACTTCGCGATCTCGTCCAGCGCGCGCTGGAAGCGCCCGGCGTGCGAACGCTCGGCTTTGGCCAGCGTCTCGAACCAGTCGGCGATCTCCTCGAAGCCCTCCTCGCGGGCGGTGCGGGCCATGCCGGGGTACATATCGGTGTACTCGTGCGTCTCGCCGGCGACGGCCGCCTTGAGGTTGGCGTCGGTCTTGCCAATCGGCAGGCCCGTCGCCGGGTCGCCCACAGCCTCGAGGAATTCGAGATGGCCGTGCGCGTGGCCAGTCTCACCCTCCGCCGTCGAGCGGAACACGGCGGCGACGTCGTTGAACCCTTCCACGTCTGCCTTCTGAGCGAAATACAGGTAGCGGCGATTGGCCTGGCTCTCGCCCGCGAACGCTTCCTTGAGATTGTGCTCGGTCTTGCTGCCCTTGAGTGTCGTCACGTTGTCCTCGTTGCGTGAAAATCCCCACCCCGGTTATCGCGCCGGAAGGTCGACCGCAAGACGGGTTGCTGCATTGCACAAGGATTTTTGTGTGGGCCGTGCCCGATCGCTCCAAGGGCCCGGAAAGCCAGGCGGCGCCGGGGTTTGCCCACGGCGTCGCCCCATCCTTCCAGTCCAGCCCGCGATCAGGTGAGGTCGAACCGATCCGCGTTCATCACCTTCGTCCAGGCGGCGACGAAGTCGTTGACGAACTTCGCTTCGTTGCCGTCGCTGCCATAGACCTCGGAGAGTGCCCGCAGCTGCGAGTTGGAGCCGAACACCAGGTCGACGCGGGTCGCGGTCCATTTCACCGCGCCAGTCTTGCGGTCGCGACCCTCGAACACGTCATTGGCCGCCGAGATCGGCTGCCACGCCGTGCCCATATCGAGCAGGTTCGTGAAGAAGTCGTTGGTGAGCCGCCCCGGACGCGACGTGAACACGCCGTGCCTGGCGCCGCCGACATTGGCGCCGAGGACCCGCATGCCGCCCACCAGCACCGTCATCTCCGGCGCCGTGAGTGTGAGGAGCTGGGCCTTGTCGATCAGCATCTCCTCCGCGGGCACGCCGATCTCCGCCTTGACGTAGTTGCGAAAACCGTCAGCGAAGGGCTCCAGCACCGCGAAGGAAGCGGCATCCGTCTGCTCCGCGGTGGCGTCGGTGCGACCAGGCGCGAAGGGCACCGTCACGTGATGCCCCGCGTCCTTCGCCGCCTTCTCGATCGCGGCCCCACCGCCGAGCACGATGAGGTCGGCGAGCGAGACCTTCTTTCCCCCCGGCGCGGACGCATTGAACGCCTTCTGCACCCCCTGCAGCGCCGTCAGGACCTTGGCGAGCTGCGCCGGCTGGTTGACCGCCCAGTCCTTCTGCGGTGCGAGGCGGATGCGCGCGCCGTTGGCGCCACCGCGCTTGTCCGAGCCGCGGAAGGTGGAGGCGGAGGCCCAGGCGGCGGAGACCAGTTCGGCGACGGAAAGCCCGGCGGCCAGGATTTTCGCCTTAAGGTCCGCGATGTCGGCCGCCTCGACCAGCTTGTGGTCCACCGCCGGCACCGGGTCCTGCCAGATCAGCGCCTCCTTCGGCACCTCGGGGCCGAGGTAGCGCGAGCGCGGCCCCATGTCGCGATGCGTGAGTTTGAACCAGGCACGGGCGAACGCATCGGCGAACTGGTCGGGGTTCTCGTGGAAGCGACGCGAGATCTTCTCGTACGCCGGGTCCAGGCGCAGCGAGAGATCCGTCGTCAGCATGGTCGGCACGCGCTTCTTCCCGGGGTCGAACGGGTCCGGAATGACCGCCGGCGCCCCCTTCGCCGTCCACTGATACGCGCCGGCCGGGCTCTTGGTCAGCTCCCACTCGAAGCCGAACAGCTTGTCGAAGAAGTCGTTGCTCCACTTCGTCGGCGTCGAGGTCCAGACGACCTCGATGCCGCTGGTGATCGCATCGCCGGCCTTGCCGCTGCCGTAGTTGCTCTTCCAGCCCAGCCCCATCTGCTCGATTGGCGCTCCCTCCGGCTCACGCCCCACCAGCGCCACGTCACCCGCGCCGTGGGTCTTGCCGAAGGTGTGGCCGCCGGCGATCAGCGCCACCGTTTCCTCGTCGTCCATCGCCATGCGCGCGAACGTCTCGCGGATGTCGCGCGCCGCGGCGATGGGATCGGGCTTGCCGTTCGGGCCCTCGGGGTTGACGTAGATGAGGCCCATCTGCACGGCACCGAGCGGGTTCTCCAGCTCGCGGTCGCCGGAATAGCGCTGGTCGCCAAGCCAGGTCTTCTCCAAACCCCAGTAGATATCGTCCGGCTCCCATACATCGGCACGCCCGCCGCCGAAGCCGAACGTCCTGAAACCCATGGATTCGAGCGCGACGTTCCCGGCGAGGATAATCAGGTCCGCCCAGGACAGGCTGTCGCCGTACTTCTTCTTGATCGGCCACAGCAGCCGGCGTGCCTTGTCGAGATTGGCGTTATCAGGCCACGAGTTCACCGGCGCGAAACGCTGCTGGCCGCGCCCGCCGCCGCCGCGGCCGTCGGAGATGCGATAGGTCCCGGCGCTGTGCCAGGCCATGCGGATGAACAAGGGGCCGTAATGGCCGTAGTCCGCCGGCCACCAGTCCTGCGAATCCGTCATCAGCGCGGTGAGGTCGCGCTTCACCGCCGCGAGGTCGAGCTTCTTGAACGCCTCGGCATACCTGAACGCCGGGCCCATTGGGTCCGTCAACGAGGAGTTCTGTGCCAGGACTTTCAGGTTGAGCTGGTTCGGCCACCAATCCCGCACCGACTGACCCTCGAAGGTCACCTGCGCGTGAACCCCTTGCGCGAACGGGCATTTGCTGTCGTCGGCCATGGTCCTCTCTCCGTTGCAAGATTTCCCGGATGGTCCGGAAGCCAGGATCTTCTTAGGCCTCGCGATCTATCAGGTGAATTCGCATTTCATGATCGTCGTGATAAGAAATTCTGATGTTCCAGATCAGCCTCCGACAGCTCCGCTATTTCGACGCCGTCGCCCGGCACACCCATTTCGGCCGTGCCGCGGCGGCCTGCGCCATCTCCCAGCCGGCGCTCTCCATGCAGGTCAAGGAGCTTGAGGAGGCGCTTGGCGCCGTGCTGGTGGAACGCGGTGCGCGCCAGGTGCGGCTGACCGCCTTCGGCGAGGAGGCGGCGCGGCGCGTGCGCGACATCCTGCGTTCCGTCGACGAGCTGGGCGACGTCGCCCGCGCCTCGCGCGACCGGCTGACCGGGCGGCTGCGCATCGGCATGATCCCGACCATCGCGCCCTACCTGCTGCCGGCGGTCATCGCCAACCTCAACCGCGCGCATCCGGAGCTCGACATCCTTGTGCGCGAGGCACTGACGTCCCGCCTCATCGTCGAGTTGACCGAGGGGCGGCTCGACACCGCGATCCTGGCGTTGCCGGTCTCCGAGCCGGCGCTCGCCGAAACCCCCCTTTTCACCGAGAATTTCCTGCTCGTCCGCCCGGCCGCCGATGCCGCGGCGCCGGTGCCCGGCCCGCAGGCGTTGCGCGAAATGAGGTTGCTGCTGCTGGAGGAGGGGCATTGTTTCCGCGACCAGGCGCTTGCCTTCTGCGACATGGAGGGCGCGCAGCCGCGGGAGATCATGGATGCCAGCTCGCTCGCGACCCTGGTGCAGATGGTGGGCGCCGGGCTCGGCGTGACATTGATCCCCGAGATGGCCGTCGCGCTCGAAACCCGTTCCGCCGATGTCACGGTCGCGCGTTTCGCGGACCCGCAGCCCGCGCGCACCGTCGGCATGGTCTGGCGCAAGGCGAGCCCGCTGGTGGGACCGTTTCTGCAGTTGTCGGATGCGGTCGCCGCGGCCGTGCGAGGCAACTATCCGGACTAGGCGTTCCTTGGCGCTTTCTTACGGCGCGGGGATGTCCGTGCCCAGGTGGAACAGGCAGTCGCCACGTACGGTGCGGCCGGGGACGCGGCGAACCAGCACCAGGCCGTCGCGCGCGAAGTGCTGCACGGAGGGTTCGCTGCCCGGCGTCTCCGGCGTGTGGATGCGCGCGGCCGGCTGGCCCGCCTTCACCTCCTCGCCGGGTTCGGCCAGCGGTTCGAAGATGCCGCATTCCCGTGCGTGGACGAAATAATCGTCCCCGCCCACCGCGACGTAGCGCGTCTTGCCCGGCACGGCGCGCGAGGCGGGCAGGATGCCGATGTGCGCGAGCAGGTTGATCACGCCGCGCTCCGCGATCGCGAGGCCTTCGCGATTGAGCGTGCCCGCGCCGCCGAGTTCAGAACCCATGGTGGGGATGCCGAGCCGCTTCGCGGCCCCGGTCAGCGTGCGGTCGGCGCCGGTGCCCTGGCCGCCGGCCGCGACATAGGCGAGCGGGGCGGCGAACGCCGCGAGCGCGGCCTTGGTCCTGGCGAAGCGCGCGGCGTCGTCGTCGCGTTCGATCAGCGCGCAGGGCGTGTAATTGAGCGAGGAGCCGCCGGAATGCAGGTCGCAGGCAAGGTCCGCGAGCGGGGCGAGCTTCTGCGTGACGTAGGCCGCGATCTGCTGCGTCGGCGTACCGTCCGCGTCGCCGGGGAAGCTGCGGTTGAGGTTGCCGGCATCGATCGGCGAGGTGCGGCGGCCGGCCATCGCGGCGGGGAAGTTCATCATCGGCAGGATGATGACGCGGCCCTTGATCTCACGCGGGTCGAGCGTGCGCGCGAGGTTGGCGAGCGCCACCTGGCCCTCGTACTCGTCGCCGTGCGTGCCGCCGGTGAGCAGCGCCGTCGGCCCTGCGCCGTTGCGCACGACGGTAATCGGGATCGGGATGAAGCCGTAGGCCGATTCGTGGACGGAATGATAGAGCCGCACGTAGCCATGCTGCTTGCCGTCGCGCCCGAAATCCACTTCGGCCATCAGCCGCGTCGGCTTCGTCTCGTTCATTCCCGTTCCCCCGTTTCCCGTACGACGCTACGCCGTTTCTCTGGCCATCAAGGCCTCGACAGCCTGGTCGACCAGCTCCTGGATGATCGAGGCGACCGGCTGCACCTCGGTGACCATTCCCACCGACTGGCCAGCCATCACCGAGCCTTCCTCCACGTCGCCCTCGATCACCGCGCGGCGCAGCGCGCCGGCCCAGAAATGCTCGATCGACAGCTGCGCTTGCTCGCGCGTCATGTCGCCCGCCTGGAACTTGCGGATGGTCTCCGCCTGGTGCTCGAGGAACCGTTTCGTTCCGGCATTGGACAGGCCGCGTACCGGGATCACCGGAAAGCGCGGGTCAAGCTGCACGCTCGGTACCGCGTCGCGCGCCGCTGCACGGATGAAGGCCCGCTTGAAGTTCGGGTGCGCGATGCTCTCCGCACTCGCGGCGAAGCGCGTGCCGAGCTGGGCGCCGGACGCACCCATCTCGAGGTATGACAGAATCGCCTCGCCGCGCCCGAGCCCGCCGGCGACGAACACCGGAACCTCGCGCAGGTGCGGCAGGATCTCCTGCGCCAGCACCGTGAGCGAGACGGGGCCGATATTCCCGCCGGCCTCGCTGCCTTCGATCACGATGGCGTCGGCGCCACTGCGCACCAGCCGCTTCGCCAGCACCAGCGCGGGTGCGAAGCAGACGAGCTGCGCCCGCTCCTTCACCGCGCGCACCGCGGGCCCGGGCGGGATGCCGCCGGCCAGCACCACGTGGCCCACGCCGGCGGCCAGCGTCACGCGGATCAGGTCGTCGAGCTCCGGGTGCATGGTGATGAGGTTCACGCCGAACGGCTTGTGCGTCAGCGCCTGCGTCGCCGCGATCTCCGCTTCCAGCAGCGCCGGCGTCATCGCACCGCAGGCGATCACGCCGAACCCGCCGGCATTCGAAATCGCCGAGACCAGGTGCCGCTCGCTCACCCAGCTCATGGCGCCGCCCATGATGGCGACCTCGGTGCCGAGGAACATGGTGCCCCGGCGCCACAGTCCGTCGAGCCGCGCCCGCGCCGCGGCCCTCCGCCCGTCCGAGCTGTCGTCAGGCATCGAGGCCATAGGCGGTGTGCAGCGCGCGGACGGCGAGCTCCGTGTAGTCGGCCGCGATCAGCACCGAGACCTTGATCTCGCTGGTCGAGATCACCTGGATGTTGATGCCCTTTGACGCCAATGTGGCGAACATCGTGCTCGCGACACCGGCATGCGAGCGCATGCCCACACCGACAACGCTGATCTTCGCGACATCGGAATCAGCGAGGATCGCGCTGTAGCCGATCTTCTCCCTGGCGGCCTCGAGCGTCGCCTGGGCGCGCGGCAGGTCGGCGCGCGAGATGGTGAATGTGAGGTCCGTCGTGCCGTCCGCGGAGACGTTCTGCACGATCATGTCCACATTCATGCCCGCCTCCGACAACGGCCCGAAGATTGCGGCCGCGATCCCCGGACGGTCCGGCACGCCACGCACGGTCATCTTCGCCTCGTCGCGCGAGTAGGCGATGCCGCTCACGATCTCCTGTTCCACGATCTCCTCCTCGTCAACCACCAGCGTGCCGGGCTTGTCCTCGAAGCTCGAGAGCACCTGCACGCGCACGCGCTCCTTCATCGCCAGCTCGACGCTGCGCGTCTGCAAAACCTTCGCGCCCACGGAGGCCAGCTCCAGCATCTCCTCGTAGGCGATGCGCGGCAGCTTCTTCGCGCGCGGCACGATGCGCGGGTCGGTGGTGTAGACACCATCCACGTCCGTGTAGATATCGCAGCGATCGGCCTTGAGGGCGGCCGCCAGTGCCACCGCCGAAGTGTCGGAGCCGCCGCGACCCAATGTCGCGATGCGCTGGTCCGGCGCCAGGCCCTGGAAGCCGGCGACCACCGCGACCTGGCCCGCCTGCATGCGGCGGATCAGCTCCGTGCCCTCGATCGAGGCGATACGCGCCCTGCCGTGCTGCGCGTCGGTGCGGACGGGGATCTGCCAGCCCTGCCAGGAACGGGCATCCACCCCGATCTCCTGCAGCGCGATTGCCAGCAGTCCGGTCGTCACCTGCTCGCCGGTCGCCACCACGGTGTCGTACTCGCGCGCGTCGTGCAGGGCCGAAAGCTGCTGGCACCAGGCGACCAACTGGTTCGTCACCCCGGCCATGGCGGAGACCACCACCGACACCTCGTCGCCCCCATCCACCGCGCGTTTGACGCGAGCCGCGACATTGCGGATGCGGTCGAGGTCGGCGACGGACGTGCCGCCGAATTTCATCACGATACGGGCCATGGATCGGGCGGGGCGGTTGCTTGTGCGGGAAGGCGGCGTCACATCACGGACGCGCACCAGCGGAGCAACATCGGGGCCCAGATGGCAGAGCAGGCGGAAATCGCGGGGTTCGAGCGGCTGGCGTCGCGCTGGTGGGATCGGCATGGGCCGATGGCGCCGCTGCACGCCATGAACCCGGCGCGCGTCGGCTGGATCGCCGCGCGCGCACCCCAGGGCGCCCGCCTGCTCGATGTGGGCTGCGGCGCCGGCATCGCCGCCGAGGCCTTCGCCCGCAAGGGTTTCCGCGTCACGGGGCTGGACGCCGGGGCGGCGCTGATCGCGGCGGCCGAGGCGCACGCGGACCCGGCGCTGGGCATCGCCTACCGCGCCGGCCTGATCTGCGACCTCATCGCCGAGGGCGCGCGCTTCCCCGTCGTCACTGCGCTCGAGGTGATCGAGCACGTGGACGACCCGGCGGGGTTCGTCCTGGAACTGGCCCAATTGCTGCAACCGGGCGGGTACCTGTTCCTCTCCACCGTCAACCGCACGCCGGCGAGCTTCCTCACCGCCAAGATCGGCGCGGAATACGTCCTGCGCATGCTGCCCATCGGCACGCATGACTGGAAACGCCTCGTCAAGCCGGGGGAACTCGGCGACATGCTGCGCGGCGCGGGGCTGCGCGTGGCGGATATCGCGGGACTGGCGCCAGGGTTGGCGGGGTGGCTCACCGTGCAACGCCCGGGAACAAACTACATCGTCGAGGCGCGGGCTTAGGCGGAGTTCCGCCCTCGGCCCGCGGCCCCGTTAACTATCGGCTCTGGGAAGCCAGGGGATGCGGCTGACCCCGATGCCCTCTTCGGCCAGGACCTCGGCTTCCTCCGGGCTCGTCTCGCCGTAGATGCCGCGGCCCTCGCGCTCGCCGCTCTTGATGCGCCTGGCCTCGGCGGCGAACTCGTTGCCAACATAGTCGCAGCGCGCCTCAACCTCGGCGCGCAGCTTCTGCAGCATGGCCCGCATCTCGGCCGGCATGTCGGGGATGCTGGCGACCGTCTGGCCCGGCTTGGCGGGCGGCTTCGCCTCGGCGGGCGCAGCCGCCTCGGCCGGCGCCTCCGGCTCGCGGCGGTTGCGCGCGGGCGCGCCCTTGCGTGGCACCGCGGGGGCCATCAGCGCCCGCTCGACCTTGACGTCCCCGCAGCGCGGGCAGGCGATCAGCCCCGCAGCGACCTGCTTCTCGAAGCCGGCGCTGTCCACGAACCAGCCGTCGAAGCCGTGATCGGCGGGGCAGCGAAGTTGGTAATGAATCATGATCCAAAATATGGGCATCCGCCCACCGGCGGCAAGCGACCGCGACGCGGGGATCACTCGGTGGCGAGCAGCGTGTCCAGCTCGCCGGAGCGATCCAGCGCCACCAAGTCGTCGCAGCCGCCGATCGAACGCCCGTTGATGAAGATCTGCGGCACTGTGGTTCGCCCGCCCGAGCGTTCGACGGCCTCCGCCCGCGCCTTGGTGCCGCGCGGTGCGTCGATCTCGCGGAACGCCGCGCCCTTGCTGGTGAGGATGTGGATGGCGCGCGCGCAGTACGGGCACCAGGGCTGGGTGTAGATCTCGATCTCGGGCATCGGTCCCTGCCGGGGTTCTTGCTGGTCGGTGCCCGTGACGTGGCGCGATCGCGGCCGCGCCGCAAGCCCTCGAAACATGACATCACGCCAGCGCATGGCGACGCTCGTCCCCCGCGCCGCTTACAGCCGCCTGAACGCCCGCGCGAGCGCCAGGACATCGACGCTGGCCGCCCCCGCCTCCAGGAGCGCCGCCGCGCAGGCGCCGGCGGTGGCGCCGGACGTCAGCACGTCGTCCACCAGCAGCACGCGCTTGCGGCCGAGGGCCGCCACGCGCGCGGGCCGCACGGCGAAGGCGCCCGCGACCTCCTGCGCGCGTTCCTCCCGGCCGAGATCACCGAGTGGCGCCGTCGGGCGCGTGCGCACAAGGGCGTCCAGCAGCGCGATCCGGCCCGGCCCGACCAATGCCCGCGCCAGCACCGCCGCCTGGTTGTAGCGCCGCTCGAACAGGCGCCGCCGGTGCAGCGGCACCGGCACGATCGCCTCTGCCTCCGCCAGCAGTGTGGCGCCGGCGCGCGCCATCAGCGGCGCGAGGTGGCGTGCCGTCTCCGGCCGGTCGGCATATTTCAGCGGCAGCACCAGGCGCCGAGCCACGGCGTCGTAGGCGAGCGCGGCCCGGGCCTGGCGCCAGGGCGGCGGGCGCTCCCGGCAGTCGCCGCAGAGGCCGTTGGCCCCGCCCTGCCCCGCGGCCTCGAAGGGCACGCCGCAGCGCTCGCACAGCGGCGGCGCGATGAGGTGGGCGCGGGAGAAGCACGCGGCGCAGAACTGCCCGGGCTCGGCGACCGGCCCGTCGCAGGCAAGGCAGAGCGGCGGCACCAGCGCGTCCAGCGCCAGCCGTCCCCAGCGCCGGAGGGCGGGCCGGGGAAAAAGCCTAGACGCCGAAACGGACGGTCCCATCCCGCTCGATCTCGCGCACGAGGTCGATCTCCCAGGAGAGGTAGTCCTCCATCGCCGCCTCGACGCCGCTGTTGCGGTCGTAGGGGCGCAGGTAGACGTCGACGCAGGCCTCGTCCGGCGGGTTGGCGCGGTCAGCCTCCAGCGTCAGTCCGGCCGCCCGCCAGGCCGCCATGCCACCCTCCATGACCCGCACCCTCGCACCCGAAATCACGGCGACTTCGGTCGCGGCGTAGGCGGCGAGGCGCCCGTCCTCGCTCGTCACCACCACCTCGCCGGAGCCGGCCAGCTTCTCGCGCAGCCGGCCGAGGCGCGTGCGGATGCCCCACAGCGCCCCCGGCACGTGCCCAGCGCGGTAGGCGAGGCTGCGCGAGAGGTCGAGGAGCGGCGTGCCCGGCTCGATCCCTCCTGGCGCCACCGCGTTCACCAGCGGCAGCACCGGCGTGTGCAGGCGCGGCAGCGGCGGCAGGTCCGCCATGCGGATCGTATAGACCTCGCGATGGCCCATCAGGCGCAGCCACGCGGCTGTCATCGCCGCGCGCACGCCGTCGTCGTCCACCAGCACGATGCGCCCGCCGCGGGTGGCGATCCAGCGGTCGGTCGCCTGCACCAGCTGCCCGCCCGGCGCGTTGCGCGTGCCCGGCGCGTGGGCGGCGGTGAACTCATCGGGTGCGCGCACGTCGAGCACGTAGAGCGTGCGCGCGTCGTCCGCGGCGAAGCCCGCCAGCGCCGCGCTCTCGATGCGCCGCACGCCGGCCTCGCGCGCGAAGGCCTCGGCGCGTTCGAGCGCCAGATCCGCGCTCGCCGGGCGGCCGGGGGCGTAGGTCGCGCTCTCGCCGCGCGCCGGGCTGAGGCCCGCGAGCTCCCAGCCCATGGTGCCGTTGCGCAGGGCGACGACCTTGTTGGGAATGCCGGCGCGGCGCAGGCTCTCGGCGCCGAGGATGGAACGGGTGCGCCCCGCGCAGTTCACCACGACCAGCGTCTCGGGGTCCGGCGCCAGGTCGCCGATGCGGTAGACGAGCTCCGCCCCCGGCACGTCGATGCCCGTCGGGATCGACATCACCCGGAACTCCTCCATCGGGCGGGAATCCAACACCACCATCCTGCGGCCGGAACGGATCCAGGCATCGAGCTCCGGCGCGTCCACGCTTTCGGTGCCGTAATGATGCTCGACCCATTCGCCGAACGCCTTGGAGGGGACGTTGACGCCGGAGAACAGGACGTGGCCGGCCTCCGGCCCCCTCTCCGCCCAGGCCTTCGTGCCGCCGTCCAGCACCGAGACATCCGTGCCGCCCATCCGCTCGACCAGGCTCGCGAGGCGCTTGGCGAGTCCGGTGTCGTCGTCAACGCAGACGACGCGGGTGCGCGGGTTGGGCAGCAGACCGGGCAGCAGCAGCTCCGCGCGCGACAGCGGAACGTTGACGGCCCAGAACAGATGCGCGGCGCCGAATTCCCCCTCCTCGCGCGCGTCGAGGATGGCGAGCTCGTGGCGGTCGAGAATCCAGCCTCGCAGCGCGTCGGCGGAGACCTGTTTCATCGCCGGCGGCCCGCCCCGCTCAGCCGCGCA
>DAHUXX010000034.1 GCA_027306955.1 Acetobacteraceae bacterium
ATCCATGGCGGTTTCCCCAAAAGTGGCGACTGGATTGGCTGGCAGGCGCGATCGGGCACCCGATTATCGGGCCCATGTTATCGGGGTGGGCGCGCGGTTGCGCAACGCGCGCCGGACGGCGACGCTACGGCATGGATTTCCAGCTGGTCGAGACCGAGGACACGGCGGCGCGCGAGCATGTGCTGGCGCCGCTCGAGACCTACAACGAGACGATGACCGGGCGCGGCCAGTCCGAACCGGCGCTGCCGCTCGCCATCCTCCGGCGGGAGGCCGGGCTCATCGGCGGGCTGGTCGGCGTTTCCTACTGGGACTGGCTGCACGTCGATCTGTTCTACCTGCCAGAGGCATGGCGGCACGGCGGCGTCGGCGCGCGCGTCATAGCCGCGGCCATGGCTGCCGCGGCAAGGCGCGGCCTGACCGGTGTGTGGCTCGCCTCCTACTCGTTTCAGGCGCCGGGCTTCTACCGACGGCAGGGCTTCGAGGAGTTCGCGATCCTGCCCGACCACCCGCCGGGCCACGCCGACCATTATTTCCTGCGCCGGATACGGGCGGGGGATAAGCGCGACGCCGGCCTGCCGCCCGGCTTCGCGTCGCGCGACGCGGTCGATCCGGAGGAGCACAAGGCGCTCAGCCAGGGGTTGCGCGCCTACAACGACGCGGCGGCCGGGCCGGGGCGATTCCAACCGCTCGGGTTGCTGCTGCCGGGCGGTGGCGGGCTGTGGGGGCACACGGGCCGCGGGTGGCTGTTCATTGAGCTGCTCGGTATCCCCGAGGCGAAACGTGGCGAGGGGCTCGGCACGCGGCTGCTGCACGAGGCGGAGCGGATCGCGGCTTCCCGCGGCTGCATCGGCGTCCATCTCGACACCTGCAGCTTCCAGGCACCCGGCTTTTACGAAAAGCTGGGCTACACCCGCTTCGGCACGGTACCGGACCACCCGCGCGGCCATGCGCGCCACCTCTACGCCAGGCGGCTGGACGGCCGGCCGCTCCTGGCCCACAACGCGCCGCCACCGCGAGACGACGGAGCCAGCAGATGACCTATCTCGACGAGCTTCAGCCCGGCATGACGGCGGGGACCGCCAAGACCATCACCGAGGCGGACATCCTGATGTACGCGGCCGTCAGCACCGACACCAACCCGGTGCATATCGACGCCGAGGCGGCAGCCAAATCCATGTTCGGCCAGCGTATTGCCCACGGCATGCTCTCGGCGGGGCTGATCTCGGCGGTGCTGGGGACGAAATTGCCGGGGCCGGGGACGATCTATCTCAGCCAGACGATGCGTTTCCGCGCGCCGGTGAAGATCGGCGACACGGTGACGGCGAAGGTCGAGGTCACGGCGGTGGACATGGCGAAGAAACGCGCGACGCTGAAGACAGAGTGCTTCGTCGCCGGCAAGGTCGTCATCGAGGGCGAGGCGGTGGTGATGCCGCCGACCCGCGCCTAGGCCTCGCCCATCGTCTTGCGGATCTTCTCGACCTGGCGGGATCTGCCGGCGGCGGCGCGTGGCGCCTCGGTCGCGCTCGGCAATTTCGACGGTGTGCATCGCGGCCACGCCCAGGTGCTGGCCGCTGCCCACGTGGCCCGGCCGGACGCGCCCCGGGCCGTGCTGACCTTCGAGCCGCACCCGCGCGAGCTGTTCCGACCCGACGATCCGCCCTTCCGCCTGACGCTTTCGACCGAACGGGCGGCCGCGCTGGAACGGCTGGGTGCCGCGCTGCTGTTCGAGCTGCCCTTCGACCGTGCCTTCAGCGCCATGACGGCGGAGGAGTTCGTGGTCGAGGTGCTGCATCGGGGCCTCGGCGCGCGGCACCTGGCCTGCGGCGCCGACTTCGCCTTCGGCCACCGCCGCGGCGGCGACACGGCCTTTCTTGCGGAACGCTCGGAAGCGCTGGGGATCGGGCTCACGCTGGTGCCGCCGCTGGCCGACGCGGAGGGGCCGGTTTCCTCCTCGCGCATCCGCCGGCTGTTGCAGGACGGGTATCCGGAGCGTGCGGCGGCTTTGCTGGGCCGGTCCTGGACCATCCGCGGTTCGGTCGAGCACGGTGATGCGCGGGGGCGCACGATCGGGTTCCCCACCGCCAACGTGGCGCTGGGCCGGCACCTGGAGCCGGCGCGCGGCGTCTATGCGGTGCGCGTCCAGCTTGCCCACGGACGCTCGGTGCCCGGGGTGGCGAATATCGGCCGCCGGCCCACGCTCGGCGAGGCGCCGAAAAGCCGCGTCGAGGCGCATCTGTTCGATTTCTCGGAGGATCTCTATGGCCAGGAGGTGGGGGTTTCGCTGCTGGCCTTCCTCCGCGAGGAGCGGAAATTCCCGAGCTTCGAGGCGCTGCGCGAGCAGATCGCCGAGGATGCACGGCAAGCGCGAGAGATAGTAAGGCAGGGCTCCGCCCTTGACCCGCTGGGGCCGGCGGCCCCAGACCCCTGATGAATGGGATGCAAGGGCCCGTAGACCCCGGCCTCCGGCGGCGCCGGACACCGCAACGGAACGAGAGTTCATGACCGACTACCGCGATACCGTCTTCCTGCCCCAGACGAGCTTCCCGATGCGCGCCGACCTGCCCAAGCGCGAGCCGGCCATGCTGGCGCGCTGGGAGGCGATGAAACTGTGGGAACGCCAGCGCCAGGCCTCCGCCGGAAGGAAACTGTTCATCCTCCATGACGGCCCGCCCTATGCCAACGGCCACCTGCACATCGGCACCGCGCTCAACAAGATCCTCAAGGACGTGGTGAACCGCGCCGCCCAGATAAGCGGGTTCGATGCCAACTACATCCCCGGCTGGGACTGCCACGGGCTGCCGATCGAGTGGCGGATCGAGGAGGAGTACCGCAAGGCCAAGCGCGACAAGGATTCGGTGCCGGTGATCGACTTCCGCGCCGAGTGCCGCGCCTACGCCCAGCATTGGATGGGCGTGCAGGAGCAGGAGTTCCGCCGCCTCGGTGTGTTTGGCGACTGGCAGCAGCGCTACGCCACCATGGATTATCTCTCCGAGGCGGCGATCGCCGGCGAGATCGGCCGCTTCCTCATGAACGGCGCGCTCTATCGCGGCCTGCGCCCGGTGATGTGGTCGCCGGTCGAGAAGACGGCGCTGGCCGAGGCGGAGATCGAGTACCACGACCATACCTCGACGACCATCTTCGTCGCCTTCCCGGTCGTTGCGGGACCGTTCCAGGGGGCCGAGGTGGTGATCTGGACCACCACGCCGTGGACCATGCCCGGCAACCGCGCCATCGCCGCGGGACCCGGTTTCGACTACGCGCTGGTGCAGCTCGAGGCACCGTTCCGCCGCCAGGTGCTGGTGGCGCTGGCGCTGCTCCCCGCCTTTTTGAAAGAGACAGGCGTCACCGCGCACCACGTGATCCGCGTGGTGAAGGGCGCGGAGGTGGTAGGCAGCGTCTGCGCCCATCCGCTGCGCGGGCGCGGCTACGACCACGACGTGAAGGTGCTCGCCGCCGATTTCGTCACGACGGACCAGGGCACCGGCTTTGTCCACATCGCGCCTGGCCATGGCGAGGAGGATTTCTATCTCGGCCGCGCCAACGGCATCGAGGTGCCGGACACGGTGGGGCCGGACGGCACGTTCAACGCCTGGGTGCCGCTGTTCGCGGGGCTGCACGTCTACAAGGTGGCGGACGCGGTATGCCAGGCGCTGGCGGACGCTGGCATGCTGCTCGCGCGCGGCACGCTGGTGCACTCCTACCCGCATTCCTGGCGCTCCCGCGCGCCGCTGATCTTCCGCGCGACCCCGCAATGGTTCATTGCGCTCGACGGCCAGAACAAGATCCGCGCCAAGGCGCTGGACGCGATCGCGGCGACGCATTTCGTGCCGCAGCAGGGGCGCAACCGCATCGGCTCCATGGTCGCGGCGCGGCCGGACTGGTGCATCAGCCGCCAGCGCGCCTGGGGCGTGCCGATCGCCGTCTTCGTGCACCGCGCCTCGGGCGAGGTGCTGCGCGACCAGGCGGTGGTGGACCGCATCGTCGAGGCCTTCACCACCGAGGGCGCCGACGCCTGGTATGCGTCCCCGCCCGAGCGCTTCCTCGGTCCCGGGCGCGATCCCGCGGACTACGAGCAGGTGATGGATATCGTCGATGTCTGGTTCGAATCCGGATCGACTCACGCCTTCGTGCTGGAGGCGCGCGGCCTGCCCTGGCCGGCCGACCTCTACCTCGAGGGCTCGGACCAGCACCGCGGCTGGTTCCATTCCTCGTTGCTCGAGGCGGTGGGCACGCGCGGGCGCGCGCCGTTCAAGGCGGTCCTCACCCATGGCTTCGTCATGGACGAGCAGGGCCGCAAGATGTCGAAGTCGCTCGGCAACGTCGTCGCGCCGGAGGAGGTGATCGCGCAATATGGCGCGGACATCCTGCGGCTGTGGGTGATGTCGTCCGACACCGCCGAGGACATGCGCATCGGTGGCGAAATCCTCAAACAACAGGCGGAGCTTTACCGCCGCCTGCGCAACACGCTGCGCTGGGTGCTGGGCTCGCTCGCCCGCTTCGACGAGACCGAGCGGACCGAGGACCTGCCGGAACTGGAGCGCTTCGTGCTGCACCGGCTGTCGGAACTCGACACGCAGATCCGCGATGCCGTGGCGAGCCATGACTGGACCGGCGTCTACCCGGCGCTGCACGCGTTCTGCGCCGCCGATCTGTCGGCGTTCTATTTCGATATCCGCAAGGACGCGATCTACTGCGACCGGCCGGACGCGCCGCGCCGGCGTGCGGCGCGAACCGTGCTCGACCATCTGCACCGCTGCCTCTGCACCTGGCTCGCACCCGTGATGCCGTTCACAGCGGAGGAGGCCTGGGTCGCGCGCTTCGGCGAGGCGGACAGCGTGCACCTGCACCTGTTTCCGGCCATCCCCGCGAACTGGGGCGACCGCGATCTCGCGGCCAGGTGGCAGTCCCTGCGCGAGGTGCGCCGCGCCATCACCACGGCGCTGGAGACGGCGCGCCAGGCGGGACAGATCTCCGCCTCGCTCCAGGCGCGCGTCGAGCTCACCCTGCCCGAGGCGGAATACGCGGCGCTGGCCGGCACGGACTGGGCGGAACTCGCCATCGTCTCCGAGGTCGCCGTGCGGAAGGGCGAGGCGATGGGAGCCATGGTCAGCGTTGCCGGCGGACATAAATGCGTGCGCTGCTGGCGCGTGCTGCCGGAGGTGGGCCAGTCGTCCAGCCATCCGCTGCTGTGCCGGCGCTGCGAGGACGCGGTCGAGAGCGGCTTGGTGTGCCGCAGCGCCGCCTGATGCGGCGACGAGCGGCGTTTCTCCGCGCCGGGGTGCGGCGATGACCCGCGAACGGCTCGGCGTGCTCTCGGCGCTGCTGGTGCTGGCGGCGGACCAGGCAAGCAAGGCCTGGATCCTCTACGGGCTCGATCTTCCTGTGCGCGAGAATGTGCGGGTGTTGAGGTGGCTCAGCCTCACCATGGTCTGGAACCGCGGCATTACCTTCGGGATCCTGAACGGCAACAGCCGGGTCGGCGCCTGGGTGCTGATCGCGGTCGCGCTGATCGTGGTGGCGCTGCTGTGGGGCTGGCTCAGGCGGGCGGAAAGCCTGCTCACGGCCGGCGCGCTGGGTGCCATCGCCGGTGGCGCTGTGGGCAACATCATGGACCGGCTGCGCTTCGGGGCGGTCGTCGATTTCATCCACGCGCACGCTTTCGGTTACTCGTGGTATGTCTTCAACGTCGCGGATGCGGCGATCGTCTGTGGCGTCGGCGTGCTGGTGCTCGACGGGCTGCGCCGGCGCGATCACAACGTGGCCGGGAACAGGGCCCCTGATGGATGACCGGGGTGGCGCATAACAGGGGTGGTGCATGACGCCGCGGCGCATGATAGGGGGGCGCGCATGAAAGCAACTCGTTCCGTGGTGGTGGTGTTGGGCTCAGCCGTGCTGCTTGCCGGCTGCGGCAGTGGCGGCGCGTCCCGCTTCTTCGGGCTCACGCGGGCCTCGCCGAACGAGTTCGCGGTGACCACCCAGCCGCCGCTCTCGGTGCCGCCCACCTTCGCGCTGCGCCCGCCGCAACCGGGCGCGCCGCGCCCGCAGACGCAGAGCGAGCGCAGCCTGGCGGAGGCGGCGCTGGCGCCGCAGACCGCCCTCGGCGTGGCGCCGGCCGGCATGTCGCCGGGACAGGAGGCGCTGTTGCAGGCCGCGGGTCCGCCCGCGCCCGGCGACATCCGCCAGCAGATCGCCGCCGACAACCGCAAGGCCGCGCAGCCCAGCTTCGTCGACGAGCTGATGTTCTGGCGCAGCAACCAGCCGCCGGCCGGGGTCGCGGTCAATGCCGCGGCGGAGCAGCAGCGCATCCGCGCCAATCAGGCGCTCGGCCGCCCCCTGGACGCCGGCAACACGCCGATCATTCAGCCCAACAAGTCGCTGTTCAACTCGCTGTTCTGAAGCCTGGCGGCGGACCGCGCGAGCAGGCGCAGATGCGCGGTGCGCAGGCGCGGATCGGTTGGGTCGGCGCGGATCGCCGCACAGCCTGAGGCGTTCCAGGTCGCCATCGCGCGAAGCCGTGCGAAATCCGGGTGCAGCTCGATCGCGGCCTCGCCCGCGAAGGCGCCGCGATTGCCGGTGTCGAGATAGGACTCGCACGCCAGCCCCTCGGAGAGGATGGCGTCGTCGCGGTCAAGTTCGACATGCCAGTAGGTTGCCCGCCGCTGGGCTTCCCGGACGATGCTGGCACCGTTGACGAGGTGGCGGATCGGGATGAGCGCGCCATTCACCAGCACCGCGTGGTCGGGAGAGCACCAGGTCGCGGAGCGGCACGCCATCGGCGAAGGCGCCGACGCGGACGTGCGCCGGCATCACCTCCCAGGGCCTCGCAAGCCGCGCAAGGTCGGTCGCGCGATGGCCGATCCAGCGTATTGTGGCGATCCGGCCGGAGAGCGCCGGCAGCTGGTCGCCAACCGCGAGCGCCTCGACCGGCTTGCGGCCGGCAACGGTCGCGCTGCCGGCGCCGGTGGCGAAACAGGCCAGCATGATCGTGGTGCTGGTGCCATTGTTGCTGACCTTGAAGCTGCTGGCGGAGTAGCTGCCGGCGATGGCGAGCGTGCCGACGACGCTCGCGGTCTCGGTCAGCGTCAGCATGCCGCTGGACCAGGCGCCAGCATCGTCCAGCGTGCCGGTGAGCACGATGGAGTCGCCGGCGCCGAGGCCCTCGATCGTACCGAGCGTGCTGGCGAGTGTGTCAAGCTGCAGTCTGTCGGTGCCGTTGCCGAACCGGATCATCTGGCTCGCCGCCACGCCTTTCTCGAGGTCGAGCGTGCCGTCCTGCAGTGCCAGCGTGCCGCTGCCGGCGACGGGCGAGCCGAGCGACAGCACGTCGGCATCAGTGGCGTCCGGCGTTGCCGCGGCGGTGCCGCTGATCGCGACATCCGCGGTCCCGAGCACGCCGATCTCGAAGATCGAGCCGTAGATCAGTGTGGATCTGTTGCTGGTGCCAGAGTTCAGCATCACCGAGGCGTTGACCCCGTTGGCCTCGGCGACGAGCACGGAGGTCGCCTGCACCTTTCCGCCGCTTTCGATGTCGAGCGCCGCGTCGCCGTTCTGGCCGATTGCGACCTGCAGCGCGGTCTGCAGCACGCCGCCGGTATCGACCGAGACCGATGCCGGCTGCGGCACGTCGGCGGTCGCGGCCAGGAGATTGGTGGCGGAGACAGAGCCCTTGTTCGCGACTTCCAGCGGCGCGATGCCGCCGTTGCCGACATTGACGTTGCTGGAGAACCCGCTGGCGCCGCTGAACACGACGGTGCCGTTGCCGGTCAGCGCCTGGCCGATATCGAGGTCGTTGGCGTTGATCGAGGCCTTGGTGTTGACCGAAAGCGAGCCGGTGCCGGCCTTGCCGATGACGATGTTGCCGCTCGTGTGGTTGAAGCTTGTGGCCTCGAAGCTGATATCGCCGTTGCCGCCGGCGGCGTTGCCGGCGGAATCGAGGCCGATGCCCTGGTTGGTCCATTGCGCGCCGCCGCTCATGGTCACCATCACGTCGTCCGTGGTGGTGAGCCCGATGACGGCAGAGGTGTCGTTGATGGTGCCCGCGGAGGCATGTCCAGGCTGCCGGGGACATAGCCGATGAGCGGGTCGTTGTAGCCGCCCTGCTCGACATTGCCGGCCTGGACGAGGCCGCTCTCGACCAGCAGCGTCTCGAAGCTCTGCACCGAGTAGCTCTGGACGGTGCTGGCGCCCTGGACGGTCATCAGGCCGAAATTCCCGAGGGCGGCCTGGGCGCTGGCGCTGGCGGGGCCGATGAGCGTCGAGCCGCCGGTGAGCAGCAGCGAGTCCGTGAGGCTGGCGCCGGTCCGACCCCGAGGATGACCTCGTCGATGCCGCTGAGGCAGGCGCCGCTGAGCGTGATCGGGCCCAGGAAATCGATACGGTCCGCGGTCCCGGTGCCGGAGAGGCTGATCTGGCCTGGCTGGTACTCGTAGGCCTCGATGACGGCGATGTCGGCGGGGCCGGGCGGGCCCCTGCGGCGGTATGCTCGTGGGCGTGCCCCAGTTGGCGGGATCGCTGAACGAACCCGCGGCGGAGAGCGGCCACCAATCGAATGTCGCCATGCCTCGCCCCCCCCGCGGCGTTCCAACCGGGAGCGGATCATACCTATAGAGGGATCATACCTATAGAGGAATGACTTACAGGACTGCGAGAGGCGTCCTGGCGGGCGGCGTGAGCACGCTGACGGGGGCGCTGCGCCGCGCTAGACTAACCCCATGCCGGAAACATCGCGCCAGACGTCCTGGAGCCGCCTCCTCGATCTCGCGCGTTGGCCCGGCGCGCGCGACATCGCCGCCCGCTTTGCCGCCGATCCGGCGCGCCCGGCGCGGATGACCTGGGCGCTGGACGACCTCTCGCTCGACCTCTCGCGCACGTCGATCGGCGAGGCGGAGTTCGCCGCCCTGTTCATGGTGGCCGAGGCGGCGGACCTCGAATCTTTCCGCGCTCGCCTGTTCGCGGGCGAGACGGTGAACGGGACGGAGCGGCGCGCGGCCCTGCACATGGCGTTGCGCGTGCCCGAGGCGCCGCACCTGCATGCCCAGGCCAACGCGTCGGCGTGGGAGGAGGCGTGCGCCTATGCCGTCGCGGAGCGCGCGCGGATGCACCGCTTCGTCGCCGACGTGCACGAGGGGCGGCTGCTGGGGGCGACCGGCGAGCGCTTCGACACCGTGCTCAATATCGGCCTCGGCGGCTCCGATCTCGGCCCACGCTTTGTCTGCGATGCGCTGACCCAGGTGCAGGGTCCAGTTCTCGCACCGCGCTTCCTCTCCAATGTCGATGGCCATGCCTTCGAGGGAATCGCGCGCACGCTTGATCCCGCGCGCACGCTGATCCTCGTCGCCTCGAAAACGTTCACCACCGAGGAGACGATGACCAATGCCGCCGCGGCGCGCGCCTGGCTCGCGGCGCAGCTTGGCGAGGCCGCGGTCGGCGCGCATTTCGCGGCGCTTTCCACCAACCGGCAGGCGGTGCAGGCCTTCGGCATTGCGCCGGAGCGGATGTTCGGCTTTCGCGATTGGGTCGGCGGGCGCTACTCCGTCTGGTCGCCGATCGGCATGTCGGTTGCGCTCGCGGCCGGCTGGGAGACGTTCGCTGCCTTCCTTGCCGGCGGTCACGCGATGGACCAGCATTTCAGGTCGGCGCCGTTCACAGAGAACCTGCCGGTGCTGCTCGCGCTCGCCGGGATCTGGCACCGCGACGCGCTGGGGGCCGCGAGCCTCTGCATCCTCGGCTACGACGAGCGGCTGCGGCTGTTGCCCGCCTTTCTCCAGCAGTTGGAGATGGAGAGCAACGGCAAGTCGGTGGCGCTGGACGGCACGCCGGCGGCGCAGCCCACCTGCCCGGTCGTGTTCGGCGCCGCGGGCACGGACGCGCAGCACAGCTTCATGCAGCTCGTCCATCAGGGCACCGACCTCGTGCCGGTGGACTTCCTGCTCGCCGCCAAGCCCGACCACGACCGGAGTGACGCGCACGAGATTCTCGCCGCCAACGCGCTTGCGCAGGCGGAGGCGCTGGCCTTCGGGCGCGACCGTGCTTCGGTGGAGACGCAGATGCGCGAAGCGGGCGTTGACGAGGCCACCATCGCCGCCGTCGCACCGCATCGCGTCTTCGCCGGCAACCGGCCGAGCACGCTGATCCTGTTCCGTCGCCTCGATGCGTTTACCCTCGGACGCGTGATCGCGCTCTATGAGCACAAGGTCGCGGTGCAGGGGTGCCTCTGGGGCGTGAACAGTTTCGACCAATGGGGCGTGGAGCTGGGCAAGGTGCTCGCCAGGGGCATCCGCCCGCTGCTCGAAGGCAGGGGCACGGCGGCATGCGCGGCGACGGCGGCCTCGGTCTCCCGCTTGCGCGCCCTCCAGGCCGCCAAATGAGCACGACGCTGGAGCGTCCGCGCATCCGCGTGCTGCCGGATGCCACGATCGACCGCATCGCCGCGGGCGAGGTGATCGAGCGGCCGGCGGCGGCGCTGCGCGAACTGGTGGAAAACGCGCTCGATGCAGGTGCCGGGCGCATCGCCGTTGCCATCACCGGCGGCGGCATCGCGGCGATCGAGGTCAGCGACGATGGCGGCGGCATGAGCGCGGGCGAACTCGCACTTGCGGTGCGCCGGCACGCCACCTCCAAGCTGCCCGACGACGATCTCGTGCGCATCGCGACACTGGGCTTTCGCGGCGAGGCGCTGGCCTCGATCGGGGCCGCGGCGCGGCTTGCCATCACCTCGCGCCGGCCAGGTGGCGACGCCGCAACGATCGCGGTCGCCGGTGGCGTCGTCTCCGAGGTGCGGCCTGCCGCCGGCGCGCCGGGCACGCGGGTGCTGGTCGAGGATCTGTTCTTCGCCACCCCGGCGCGGCGCAAATTCCTCAAATCGCCACGCAGTGAGGCGGACGCGGCACAACTCGCCGTCCGCCGCCTGGCGCTGGCCTCGCCGGGGGTTGCGTTCCGCTTCATCAACGACGGTGAGGCACTGTTCGACCGGCCGGTGGAGCCGCTCGCGCAACGCGTCGCCGCTCTGCTGGCGCCGGAAGCCGCGATCGCCTTTGACGAGCGGCGCGAGGGAATGCGTGTGCACGGGTTCGCGGCCCCGCCGGCGGTGACGCGCGCGACCGTCGCCGGCCAGCTTCTCGCCGTGAATGGCCGCCCGGTCGCGGATCCGGTGCTGCGCACCGCGGTGCGCGTTGCCTATCGCGACGTGATCGCCATGGGGCGGCACGCGGTCCTGGCCCTGTTCCTCGAGATCGATCCGGAAGCGGTCGATGTGAACGTGCATCCCGCGAAGGCCGAGGTACGGTTCCGCGACGCAGAGGCGGTGCGCGGACTGGTGATCGGCGCACTGCGCAGGGCACTCTCGGGCGGCGCGCAGCCGGTGGGGCGGGCGACGCCGACAGGGTCACGACCGGTCCGGCCGCGCGCGCCCCCCCCGGTAGCGCCGCTGCGGCTGGCATCCGAGGCGGCACCCCGTGGTTTCGCCGAGGCGCAGCTGCCGCTCGCGGCCCCGCCCGCCGTGCGCAGCGTGGGACCCGCGCAACCAGC
>DAHUXX010000045.1 GCA_027306955.1 Acetobacteraceae bacterium
GTGCCGCCCGCCGAAGCAAAGGTTGGCGCAGCGCTCCGGCAGATGGATATGCCCGATCGGCTCGCCCGCCGGCGTGAACACGCGCACCCCGTCGAGCTCCGCCGTCCCCATCCCCCAGCCGCACCAGAGATTGCCATCCACATCCACGCGGAACCCGTCCGGCGTGCCGCCCTTGGCGTCGATCAGCACCCGTCCCTTGGCCAGCTTGTTGCCCGCCCGCACGTCATAGGCGCGGATCGTCCGCGCCGGCTCGTCGCGCGAGGCCACCACGTACAGCGTCTTCTCGTCCGGCGAGAACGCCAGCCCGTTGGGTCCCGGAATGTCGTCCGCCACGCACGCGAGCTTCCCCGTTGCGGGATCGAGACAATAGACCGCGGGCGTCACCTCGCTTTCCGCCCGATGCCCCTCGTAATAGCCGAGAATCCCGAACACCGGGTCGGTGAACCACACGGTGCCATCGGATTTCACCACGACATCGTTGGGAGAATTCAACGGCTTGCCGCCGAAGCCGTCCGCCAGCACCGTGATCGTGCCGTCATATTCCGTCCGCGTCACCCGCCGGTTGTCGTGCTCGCACGTCACCAGCCGCCCCTGCCGGTCGCGCGTGTTGCCGTTGGCGTTGCCGGAGGGCTTGCGGAACACGCTCACCACCCCGGTCTCCTCCTCCCATTTCAGGATGCGGTTGTTCGGGATGTCGCTCCACAGCAGATAGCGCCCGTCGCCAAACCACACCGGCCCCTCGGACCACCGGCAGCCGCAGGCCAGCTTCTCGACCGAGGCCAGCGCCAGCTTGTACGGTGCGAAGCGCGGGTCCAGCACCGCCACGTTCGGGTCGGGGTAGCGCTCGCTCGGTTCCCACATGCTAATTTGCTCCGCGGCCAGCCGGTTGATCCGGCACGATGCTGGCGCATCGGCGGCCAGACGGGAAGAGTCGGAAGGGAAGGGGCGATGGACACGGACGTGGCGATCGTGGGCGCGGGGGCGGCCGGCATCGCCGCCGCGCGCCGCCTGCACTCCCTCGGGATCGCGCACGTCGTGCTGGAGGCATCCTCGCGCGTCGGCGGCCGCGCCTGGACGCGCCGCCTCTCGACAGGCCGGTTCGACGCCGGCGCCGCCTGGCTGCACGCGGCGGAGCGCAACCCCGTGGTCCCGCTTGCCGCCCAGTCAGGCGTGGCACTGCGCGAAGCCTTCGGCCGCCGCCGCCGCGTCCGCGTGGGCAAGCACTGGGCAACGCCGGACGAACTCGCTGCCTTCGATCGCGCCGCCACCGCCTTCGAGGCCACCGCCCGCGCCGCCTGCGAACGGCGCGACCTCCCGCTCGCCGAGGCCGCGGCCGCGCTCGACAACCCCTGGCTGCCCACGTTGCTCTATTTCGAATCCTGCCTGATCGCCGCCGCCGACCCCGCCCAGCTCTCGGCCCGCGACTGGCGCGACAACGAGCTCCTCGGGGCCAACCTCCTGCCGGAGCGCGGCGTCGGCACACTCCTCGCGCGCCTCGCCCCACGCAACATCGCCCGCCGCGCCACCGTCACCCGCATCCGCGGCCGCGGCCCGGTCACGCTGACAACCAACCAGGGCAGCCTGCGCGCCAGGGCCGCCATCGTCACCGTCTCCACCGGCGTGCTGCGCGCCGGCGCCATGCGTTTCTCACCCCCGCTCCCGGCGCGCTGGCAGGCGGCGCTGCACAACCTGCCCATGGGCCTCCTCTCAAAGATCGTTCTCACCCCGCGCGAGGACGCGCGCCTGCCGCTTGCAGCCGGCAACGTCGTCCGCCGGCAACTCGCGCCCGGCGAGCCCGGCGTCTTCTTCCACCTTGGCGCCCTGGGCGCGCGGCACGTGGTCGGCTACTACGGCGGCCCGGCCGCCTGGGACGTGACTGACCCGCGGGCCGCGCAGGACTTCGCGCGCGCCGAATGGCGCCGCATTTTCGGTCCCCGCGCGGACGCCGTCTTCGCCCGCGCCGCCGCGACATCCTGGGGCACGGACAAGCTGTTCCGCGGCGCCTACGCCTACGCTCTTCCCGGCGGCACCGAGGCCCGCGCCTCCCTCGCCGAGCCCGATGGCGCGCTCATCCTCGCCGGCGAGGCCTTGCGCACGGACGGTCTCGCCGGCACGGTGGGCGGCGCCTGGCTCTCCGGCGAAGACGCAGCGGAAACGGCAAGGAAGATCATTGCATGTACGTGACGGTCAACGGAATCCGCCTCCATTTCGACGTCGACGGCGCGAAGCTCGTCCCAGACGGGGCGCGCATGCGCGAGCGCCCGACGCTCCTGCTCCTGCACGGCGGCCCCGGCGGCGACCATTCCACCTTCAAACCGGCCTTCACCCCGCTCGCGGACACGGCCCAGCTCGTCTACCTCGACCACCGCGGCCAGGGTCGCAGCGACCGCGGACCGCGCGAGGCCTGGAACCTCGACCAATGGGGCGACGACATCCGCGCCTTCTGCGACGCGCTCGGCATCGAAAAACCGATCGTCCTCGGCTACTCCTTCGGCGGCATCGTCGCCCAGGCCTACGCCACCCGCCACCCGGACCACCCCGGCAAGCTCATCCTCTACAGCACCCCGCCGAAAGTGGACCGCCAGGAAATCTACCGCGTCTTCAAGCGCCTCGGCGGTCCGCGCGCCCGCGCCGTCGCCGAGGCGCGCTGGCACACCCCGGGCCTCGACTCCATGGCCGCCTACCGCGAGGTCTGCTCGCCCCTCTACAACCCCCGCGCCAGACCCGACCCGCAGGCCGCCGCCCGCGTCCTGCGCAACGACGACGTCGCCTTGCACTTCGCCGGCCCCGACAGGGAAAGCGCGCGCTTCGACTTCCGCGAAGCCCTCGGGTGCATAGCCTGCCCCACGCTGGTCGTCGCCGGCGAGGACGACCCGATCACCCCCATCTCCCGCAGCGAGGAAATCGCGCGCCGCCTGCCGCCCCACTTGGTCCGGTTCGAGCGTTTCGCCAACGCCGGCCACGGCGTCCACAACGACGACCCCGAGGCGGCAATGGCGCTGCTGCGCGCGTTCGTCCGCGGCTGAACCCGTGCGTCAGGCCTCGAGCCACGCCCCGTGCGGTGCCTTTGCCAGTGCCTTGACCAGGTCCGCCCGGGCGACGATGCCGACCAGCATCTCGCCCCGCATGATCGGCAGCCTCTTGACGTTGTAGCGGATCATCAGCTCCGCCAGGTGCGACAGCGTCGCGTCCTCCTCCGCGGTGATAACGTGCTGCACCATGATATCGGCGGCGGAGCGCGTGTCGGCGGAGAGATAGTCGAGAAACTCGGGGGAAAGATTCTCGCCCTCCGCCAGCGCCATCAGCCATTCCGCCCGCTTGCTCGCGAGCGACTCGCGCAGTGGCCGCAGCACGTCGCCCTCGCTCACGATGCCGACGAGATGCCCCTTCTCGTCGCGCACCGGCAGCGCGCTGACCCGCCGCTCGGCCAGGATGCGTGCGATCTCGCCCACGCGCGTGGACGGGCTGATGGTCGCGATGTCCCGCGTCATGATATCGGCGGCTCTGATCGACATG
>DAHUXX010000113.1 GCA_027306955.1 Acetobacteraceae bacterium
CAGCGCGCCGCCGGTGACGCCGCCGGAAGCGAGGTTGGAGAGCGCGTCGCTCGCCACATTCGTGCCCGCCGTGGATTTCCACGTCACGGCACCGCGGATTGGATACATCACCGAGGCCGCGAGCATCGAGGCCGCCGCGGCCTCGCTGGCCGAGGTCTCGAAATGCACGCCGAGCTCGCCGAGGATGTCCTGCGCGTCCGCCAGCACGTCCATCAGGTGCGAGATCGGTGCGCCCTGGTAGCCGCCGACATACCCGACGCCCGATTGCAGCAACGCCTTGGTGACCGCGAGGATCCCTTCGCCGCGGAACTGCTCCCCGTCGCCCAGCCGCAGATCCTGCACTTCGCGCGCGAAGCTACGTTCGGCCATGCGTCACCCCCATCCGATCGGGACGGATCGTCCGTCGCCGCCACCCGCCCGTCAACGCGGTCGCGAAATCAGCAACCGGCACATGCATTAGGGCTTTCCCCCGTTGATATTTCAAGCCTAAACTATTTTCGGGACGCCTGCGGCCACTGCCGCGGTCGTTGCTCCGTGGGGGGACCATAACATGCAAATGCCGCTCAGCCGCCGCCTGCTTCTCGCCTCCGCCGCCGGCGCCACCCTGCCGCTGCCCGCACGTGCCGCCGGCAAGGAGAGCGCCACCATGGGTTGGCCCAGCGATGTCCCGGGCTGGGACCCTACGCTGCGCTTCGCGCCGGATGCGCAGGGCATCTACAAGATGGTGTTCGATCAGCCGCTTACCCAGTCGCCGCACCTCCAGCTGATCGCCAACGTCGTCACGCAGTGGAAACTCGCGCCGGACGGCAAGACGCTGGACCTGGAGCTGCGACCGGACGTCACCTTCCACGATGGCACGAAGATGACGAGCGAGGACATCCGCTACACTTTCTTCGAGCGGGTGAAGAACGGCGAGAACCTCGACATCAGCAAGTCCTTCCGCACCCTCATCGGCGTGGACACGCCCTCGCCCACGCATGCGGTGATGCATTTCTCCCAGCCTTTCCCCACCGCCCCGGTCTGGCTCGCCTTCCTCGGCAGCTTCGTCCTGCCCAAGGAATACCTGAGCAAGGTGGGTGCGGCCGAATTCCAGAAGAAGCCGGTCGGCTCCGGCCCGTTCAAGCTCGCGGAATACGAGATCAACGCCCGCATCGTGCTTGAGCGCAACGACGAGTACTGGGGTCCGAAGCCGGCACTGCGCCGTATCACCATCGAGATCATCAAGGACCCCTCGGCACGCGTCGCCGCCATCCAGTCCGGCCAGCTCGACCTTACCGTGAACGTGCCTGTGCGCGAGGCCCAGCGTCTCGGCCATGTCGCGGGCCTCGCCTCGGAGCTCGACCCGATCACCCGCATCATCCTGCTGCAGGTACGCAACGACCGTAATTTCTCCGACGAGAACGTCCGCCTCGCCGCGCACCACGCGATCGACAAGGTGGCCCTGTCCAAGGCGTTCTACGGTGGCGCCGCGGTGCCGCTCTCGCTGCCGGCCCCACCCGGCTCGCCTGGCTTCGTGCCCGGCTTCCACTTCGCCTACGACCCGAAGCTGGCGATGCAATTGCTCGCCAAATCCGGCTACGGCCCCAAGAACCCGATCAAGATCGGCTTCGACACCACCAACGGCCAGTTCCCGTCGGACTACGACATGGCCCGCGCCATCGCGGCGATGTGGAAGCAGGTCGGCATCGAGGCGGACCTCAAGGTCATCGAATACGCCCAGTATTTCGAGCTGAACCGCGGCGACAAGCTGCCGGAGGCGACCCTCTACTCCTTCGACAACGCCACCGGCGACCCCGAGATCTACGCTGGCTACCTGCTGAACCCGAAGCTGCCCTTCTCGCCCTGGAAGGACCCGGTGCTCGGCAAGCGCGTCATCGCCCAGTTCACCGTCACCAACGAGGCCGAGCGCATCGCCGGCTGGAAGAAGATCGAGGAGGACGCGGTCGACATGGGTGCCTGCATGCCGCTGCTGCAGAGCGTCATCACCCTAGTGCGCAAGAAGAACCTCGCCTACACCCGCTACGGCAACGGCTGGGTCCTCGGCCAGACCTTCCGCTGGACCTGAACGACCGCATGCGTCATGGGCGCTGACAAGTCGCCGCCGTTCGGCTAGTCCCAGGGCATGCTCCGCACCCTGGCCTGGCGCGCGGCGGTGGCGCTGCCCACGCTCCTTGTCGTCTCGTCGCTCATGTTCATGGCGCTGCGCCTGCTGCCGGTGGACCCCGCGGCGATGTCCCTGCCGCCCAACGCCACCAACGCGGACATCGCGGCGATGCGCCACACCATGGGCCTCGATAAGCCGCTGCCGGTGCAATACGTGATCTGGCTCGACCAGGTGCTGCACGGCAATTTCGGCCAGTCCATCCATTTCCGCCGCTCCGTGGCCGGGCTCGTGTCCAACGCGCTGCCGGCCACGATCGAGCTCGCCGGCAGCGCCATGGTCATCGCCTTCATCCTCGGTGTCGGCGGCGGGCTGCTGCTCTTCGCGCTCCAGGGCCGGCGCTCGGAACTGGCGCTGGAGACGGCGACGACGCTCGCCATGTCGCTGCCGGAGTTCCTTTGGGGCCTGCTGTTCATCTTCGTCTTCGGCGTGGCGCTTAACTGGCTGCCTTTCACCGGTCGCCTCGCGCCCAATCTGCCGCAGCCGTCCGGCACCGGCTTCCTGCTCATCGACTCGCTGCGCGCTGGAAGGCTCGACATCTTCTGGAGCGCGCTGCTGCACCTGATCCTGCCCGCTTCCGCCCTTGGCATCGCCTTCGCGCCGCCCATCGCTCGGGTATTGCGCGCCTCGCTGCTCGCCACCTGGGAACAGGACTACATCCGCCAGGCCCGCCTGCGCGGCGTCTCGGAAACCCGCCTCCTGCTTGCCCACGCGCTGCGCAACGCGGCGCTGCCGAGCCTGACCATGGTCGGCGTGCAGTTTGGCTTCCTGTTCGGCGGCTCGCTGTTGATCGAGGTGATCTTCGCCGACCCCGGCATCGGCAACCTGATGGTGGACGCGGTGCGCAACGCCGACCTGCCGGTGATCCAGGCGGTCGGCCTCACCTATTGCGTCGTGGTGCTGGTCATCAACGCCGTGGTGGACGCGCTCTACATGGTGCTCGACCCCAGGCTGCGGCGCGCGTGAGCAAGCTCCTGCATCCCCGTTTCGTCATCGGCACGTCGCTCGTGCTCGCGGTGCTGCTGGCGGCGATCTTCGCCCCGCTGCTCGCGCCCTACAACCCGGCGCATCAGGACCTGCTTGCTACCCTCGCCCCGGCGGCCTGGCAGCACGGCGGCAGCGTGGCGCACCTGCTCGGCACCGACAGCCTGGGCCGCGACGTGCTCTCCCGCCTCATCTACGGCGCGCGCGCCGCGATGCTGGTCGCCGTCGCCGCTGCCACCGGTGCTGCGCTGATCGGCTCGCTGCTCGCCCTCGCCGGCGGTTATCTCGGCGGCTGGGTCGACTGGTCCATCGGCAGGGCCGTGGATGTCTGGATGTCCTTCCCGCCCGTGATCCTCTCGCTGATCCTGATGACGGGGCTGGGCACCGGCCTGTTCAACGTCATCCTCGCCATCGTCCTGGTGGATTGGACGCGGTTCTGCCGCGTGCTGCGCGCCGAGGTGCTCGTCGTCACACATCGCGACCATGTCGCGGCTGCTCGGCTGCTCGGCTTCTCGCATCTGCGCACCGTGCTGCTCGAGGTTCTGCCCGCGGTGTTGCCGCTGCTTTTCACTCTGTTCGCCCTCGAAATGGGTATCGCCGTCGTCGTGGAGGCTATTCTTTCCTTCGTCGGCCTCGGCGTCGGCGCCAACCAGATCGCCTGGGGCCAGATGATCGCCGACGGCCGCCAGGCGGTGTTCGAGGCGCCGTGGAACCTGCTTGCGCCGGTGCTGGCCATCTTCGCCACCGTTGCCGGCTGCAATCTCGCGGGCGACGGGCTGCGCCGCGCGCTCGACCTCGACACCACCCGCGCATGAGCCTGCTCACGGTCGAGAACCTGACGGTCACCGCGCGTGTCGGGCAGGGGGGGGTGGCCCGTCTCGCCCCGGTGCTGCGTGGCGTCGGCCTGGCTCTCGACAAGGGCGAGGTGCTCGGCATCGTGGGCGAGTCCGGCGCCGGCAAGTCCATGCTCGGCCGCGCCATCGCCGGCTACCTGCCGCCGGGCTTCTCGGTCGCCGGCGGTCGGGTGGATTTCAACCGCCGCAACCTCCTCGCCATCACGGCCGAGGCGCGCCGCGCGATGCTCGGCCGCGAGATCGCCTTCATCCCGCAGGAGCCGCTCTCCGCCCTCAACCCGGTCCGCACCGTCTTCTCGCAACTGGGCGAGCACTACACCCATCTCGGCATCCCCCGCCGCGAGCACCGCGCCAGGGCCATCGAAGCGCTGGCCGAGGTGCAGCTCCCGGACCCCGAGAGCCTGCTCCGCCGTTTCCCGCACCAGCTTTCGGGCGGCATGTGCCAGCGCGTGCTCATTGCCATGGCCTTCGCATCGCGCCCGCGCCTCATCGTCGCCGACGAGCCGACCACGGCACTCGACGTCTCGGTGCAGGCCCGGATCCTGGAGCTGATGGCCGCCTTGCAGCGTCGCGCCGGCACCGCGGTGCTGTTCATCACCCACGACCTGCGCCTGGCTGCCGGTATCTGTGACCGGCTGGCGGTGCTCTACGCCGGCGCGGTGGTGGAGGAGGGCGGCGCCGCCTCCGTTCTGTCCCGCCCGCTGCACCCCTACACGCGCGCGCTGGAACTCGCGAATCCGGCGCTTTCCGCGCGGCGCGGCCTCATGGTGCTGCCGGACCACATGCCGGGTCTCGCTGCGCTGGCCGAGGCCACCGGCTGCCGCTTTGCGCCGCGCTGCCCGGTGCGTAGCCACGGCTGCGCCGAGCGCGAGATCCCCCTCATCGGCGACGACCGCCGCGTCGCCTGCCAGTACCCGGAGCGCACGCTCGGTATCACCCCCTCCGCCCCGGCGCCGCCGCACCGCGCCGGCACCGGTGAGGCACTGCTGAGCGTGGAAGGCCTCGGCCGGCGTTTCCGCGTCGGCGGCATGTTCCGTCGCCACGGCGTCACCGCGCTGGAGGACGCCTCCTTCACCCTGCGCGAGGGCGAGTTCCTCGGCGTCGTCGGCGAGAGCGGCAGCGGCAAATCCACCCTCGCGCGCCTCATCGTGGGCCTCGACCGCCCGACCACGGGCCGCATCATTCTGGCCGGCGCCGACGTCACCAAGGGCGATGCCGCCGCGCGCCAGATCCGCCTGGCCAACCTGCAGATGGTGTTCCAGAATCCGAGCTCGGCGCTCAACCCGCGCCGCCGCGTCGGCTCCATCGTCGCACAGGCGCTGGAGGCGGCGCATCGGCCCACGGTGGAGCGCGAGGCCGTGGCCGCGGAGCTGATGCGCGCCATGGGGCTCGACCCCGCGCTTGTCTCGCGCCTGCCCGCCCAGCTCTCGGGCGGTCAGCGCCAGCGCGTCAACATCGCCCGTGCCCTCGCCGCCCGACCGCGCCTCCTGGTCGCCGACGAGATCGTTTCGGGACTCGACGTTTCGATCCAGGCACAGCTTCTGGCACTCCTCGCGCGGTTGCGTGCCGGCGGCATCGCGCTCGTGTTCATCTCGCACGACCTCGCCGTCGTGCGCCATCTCTGCGATCGCGTCATCGTCATGCAGCAGGGCCGCATCGTCGAGCAGGGCGAGACGGAGCGCGTCTTCGCCTCCCCCCAGGCCGACTACACGCGCGAGCTGCTTGCTGCCGCCCCCCCCGATATCGGCGCCCCGGCGCCGACTAGGCTGCTCGCCATCCCGCCTCCTGCAGGATAGGCAGCACCTGCGCAATGAAGGCGGGCAGCTCGTTCTCGTAGTTGACGAAGCTGATCGTCGTGCCGGCGAATCCGGCCTCCGCCAGCCGGATCATCTCCTCGGCGATGTGCCACGCCGTACCGACAACCGGGTAGGTGCCGGCGCCGCCCGCGAAGCGCTTCCTGTGCAGGCGGTACGCCTCGGCCTCGTGGGAGCCGGAGAACTTTTCCTTGGCCCCCATGTAGTGGTCGACACTCACCGTGTCTTCCATCTCGACAGCGTAATGTTCGTAGTACGCCTCCGCCTCCGCCTGCGTGGGCCGGCAGACCACGTGGCAGGTCGCGAGCACGCCCACCTCGCGCCCCGCCTTTGCAGCACGGGATTTGATATCGGCGATCTGCTCACACCCCTTTGGGACGTCGACGAAGCTGGTCAGCAGGCAGTCCGCTGCCCTGGCCGCGAAATCCCGCCCCGGAGGCGAGAAGGCGGCATTGACCGTGAGCGGCCGCGGCCGCTGCACCGGCAGCGGTTTGCCCGAGACGTTCTTGATATCGTAGAATTTGCCCGAGAAATCGAACCCCGCCTCACCGGCATGGATGCGCGAGACGATCTCGAACCACTCATGCCCCTGCGCATAACGGTCCTCGATCAGGGGCAGCCCGAACATCCCGAATTCCTCCGGGTTCCAGCCGCAGACGATGTTCAGCCCCGCGCGCCCGTGCGACTGGTGGTCGATCGTCGCCATGGCCTTCGCCGCGAACACCGGGTGCACCATCGGCACGTGCACGGTGGAGAACAAAGTGATGCGCTCGGTGATGGCTGCGAGCCCGGCGGCGAAGGTCAGCGTCTCGTAGCTGAGTTCGCGCGAGTTCATCTCGCCACCGAAACCTTTCCAGCGCGCGATCGGCAGGAAGAAGTCGAGCCCTGCCTGGTCCGCCATCCGCGCCACTCGCGCGAGCCCGTCCCAGCTCGCCGGCCAGCGTTCCGGCACGCGCGTCAGCGTGAGGCCGCCGTCGGCATTGGCGGAAAACACACCGATCTTGAAGCGGTTGGCGTTCCACGACGGATGGTTCATACGCGGTTCCTCCCAGGCGACGCTCGGCGTCGTCGCAGACAACGATGCGCGCCGAGTCTCGCACTGGCGGCAGATATTTCAACTATAAAATATCTCGACCCTGCCGGTCCGCTTTGAGACCATCCGCTTTGCCCGGAGCGGGTCAAACCTCGACGTAGCTGGCCTCGTAGCTCACCGGGAAGTTCACGGAGCGGGCGATGAAGCAGTATTCACCGACCTCGTGGTGCAGCGCGTCGGCCCGGGCGAGGTCCGCTCCGCGCGCGACGCGGATGGCGGGCCGCAGCACCGCGCGCAAGAAGCGCCCTTCGCCACGTGAGCCGGTCTCGCCCATGCCGAGCGGCCTGTCCTCATAGCCGCGCACCGCGATTCCGGCGTTGCTTGCGAGGTGCAGGTACCAGAGCATGTGGCAGGCGGCGAGGCTCGCGAGCAGCAGATCTTCCGGGTTCGGCTTCGCGGGGTCGCCGCCGAGCGCAGGATCATTGGAGCATTCGACGGGCGGCTTGCCCGGGGTCGCGATGCGCCAGGTACGGTCGTAGCTGCGGTAATGCCGCGTGCCCTCGCCGCGATCCCCGGTCCAGACGATCGCCGCAGTGAAGTCGTGGTGCTTGGCCATCGCCAGCTCCTTATGTATACACATATCCATGCATACGCCGCGCCACCGCTACCCGCAACGTCCGTGCCCCGCGCAGTGACGCCCCAGGCGATCGCCGCGGCACTGCGCGCGGACCTGATGGCGGGAAGCCTGCGCCCCGGCGAGGAACTCCCACAGGTGGCGCTCGCCGCGCGTTTCGGTGTCAGCCGCATCCCCGTGCGCGACGCGCTGCGTATCCTCGCCGGCGAGGGCCTGGTGGAGATCGAGGCCAATCGCGGTGCCCACGCGATCAGCCTCACGCCGGCGGAGATTCGTGAGGTCTATGACCTGCGAATTCTCCTCGAATGCGACGCGCTCCGCCGCGCGGTACCGTCGCTCACGCCGGCCGTCCTCGCTGATATCGAGCGCATCCGGCGCAAATCGGACCTCGACGCCGCCGGCCCCGACTGGGCCGCGGGCGACTGGAAATTCCACCGCGCCCTCTATCTCCCCGCCGCGCGCCCGCGGCTGCTCGCCCTTATCGAAGCGCTGCGCCGTACCTGCCGCCTCTTCGTCGCCGCCCACGCCACCATGCCGGCGAAGCGCCCGCGCTGGCTCGCCGAACACCGCGAGATGGTCGCCCGTCTCCGGCACGGTGAAGCGGAGCAGGCCGTCGATATGCTGCGCGACCACCTGGAGGCTGCCGCCACCCACCTCCTGCGCCAGATGCCGGCCCGGCCGCGCTGACTCCCAGCGCCTTGAATAGGGTAGGGGGCTATGCTACGGCGCGCGCATGACCCACACCATCCGCGACAAGGCAAAGCTACTCGCGCGCGTGCGCCGTATCCGCGGGCAGGTCGAGGCCATCGAGCGTGCGCTCGAGACGGAGGCAGGCTGCGAGCAGGTTATGCACCTCATCGCCGGCATGCGCGGCGCCACCGCCGGCCTGATGGCGGTGGTGGTGGAGGACCACGTCCGCACCCACCTCGTCGACTCCCAAAAATTCCCTGATGCGTTGAATGGGGAGGCTGCCGAGCAGCTTCTCGACATCATCCGCACCTATCTGCGCTGAGCAAACCATGAGCGAATCCGACGCCGCCGCCCTGTTTCACTCCCACAGCTTCCTTGGCATCGGCCACGAGCGCAGCGAGCGCCGCACCTGGGCGGTGATCGTGCTGTGCACCGCGATGATGATCGCCGAGATCGTTGGCGGCCTGCTCTTTGGCTCCATCGCGCTGGTGGCCGACGGCCTGCACATGAGCACCCATGCCGGTGCCCTGATGCTCGCGGCCCTCGCCTACACCTATTCACGCCGCCACGCGGACGACCCGCGTTTCACGTTCGGCACCGGCAAGCTCGGCGACCTCGCCGGCTTCACCAGCGCCATCATCCTCGCGATGATCGCGCTCCTCATCGGCTACGAGGCCGTCTCGCGGATTTTCGTGCCGGTTCCGATCCATTTCAGCGAGGCGATCCCGATCGCCGTCCTCGGCCTCGTGGTCAACCTCGCCAGCGCCTGGCTGCTCGGCGGCGGGCACGACCACGGCCACGCCCACGGCCACCATCACCACGACCACCATCACGACCACGGGCACGACCACGGGCACGATCATGATCACGACCATGGCCACGCCCACCACCACGCCGCCCACATCGGCCGCGACAACAACATGCGCGCGGCCGTCGTCCACGTCCTCGCGGACGCCGCCGTCTCCGTCCTCGTCATCCTGGGCCTGGTGCTCGCCCGCGCCTTCGGCTGGCTCTGGATGGACCCGCTCGTCGGCATCGTGGGCGCCGTGGTGATCGCGAGTTGGTCCTACGGCCTCGTCCGCGACACCGGCGCCATCCTGCTCGACATGAACCCGGACCGCGCCCTCGCGGCCAGGCTGCGCGGCATCGTCGAGGCGGATGGCGACACCATCGCTGACCTTCACCTCTGGCGCCTCGGCCCCGGCCATCTCGGCGCGATCCTCTGCGTGGCCACGCGCCATGCCCGCGCGCCCGACCACTACCGTACCCGGCTCGCGGGCATCACCTCGCTGTCGCACCTCACGGTCGAGGTGCACTCGGTCGCGAATCCAAGCTCCCCAGGCGCCTGACCATCACGGCACCAGTCGCGCCGCAAGAAACTGCTGCACCCGCTGCGCGGCATCAGTGGCGGCGGTCCGATCGCCGCCCAGACGGTGACCGAGATAGCGATGCATTCGCGCGTTGGTGTCGAATCCATGCAGCGCACCCGGATACATCACCATTGCAAGTGCGTGCCCATGCCGGTCGACGCTCCGTGTCCAGCGCCGGCAGCGAGCAGGCGGCGTCCAGTCGTCATTCCCCCCGATCAGGATGAGCGTGTCGGTCATGAGCGGCGCCGAGGGCCGTTCGCACCCTGGATAGTACGCAATCGCAACGGCGAACGGCGATGTCCCGCCGGTGGGCGCGTCGGCGAGCGCCGCCTCCAGCACGGCCCAACCACCATGCGAGAAGCCGATCACGCCGATCCGGCTCGAAACGACATCCTTCCGTGTGCGCAGCCACACGGCTGCCCGGAACGCGTCCGCCGCCTGCGCTTCGGGCGGCACGACGCGCCCCCGGCCGCACACGTTGCGGACCCCGCGCGGGCGGAAACTGTCCACGAGCAACGCCGCGTAACCCCATCCTGCCAAACGCCGCGCCCATACTCGGTCATGCGGACCGACCCCGTCGCAACCGGGCAGCTCCACCATTGCCGGAAACGGCCCCTTCCCGGACGGAAGATACAATTCCGCAGCCTTGCCGCTCCGCGGGCCGCCGACAGTGGCCGCTGAGAAGACCGGCTGCGCGGAGATGGGCGAGAACCCAGCGCGCGCACAGCCCAGCAGTGCGAAGAGAATCAGCACGGGGCGGGCATGGGCCATGGAAAACCCATGTTATCCTGTAAGAGAAAAGCAAAGAACTCTGCTCTACCGCGTTGCCGCCGCCAGCTTCTGCGCCGGTACCGCGGGGTCGGCCAGCATCGCGGCGTCCACGGGCATCCGCGCCTTGATCAGCGCCTGCGCCGCCCGTATCTCGCGCGCCGCCCCGATGCCCTCCGCGCCGATCACGCACCCAATCCCGTCGAGGTGAAACGCGGTGAAACTCGCCGCCCCCATCTCG
>DAHUXX010000117.1 GCA_027306955.1 Acetobacteraceae bacterium
GGTTCTCGCGCGGCACCCGCACGCCGTCGAAGAAGACCTCATTGACCTCGCGCCCGCCATCGATGGTCTGGATCGGCCGCACGGAAATTCCGGGCGTGCGCATATCGACCAGGATGAAGGAAATTCCCTCCTGCTTCTTCACACTCGGGTCCGTGCGGCAGAGGCAAAAGATCCAGTCGGCGTGCTGCGCCAGCGTCGTCCAGGTCTTCTGCACGTCGATCACCCAATGCTCGCCTTCGAGCACCGCCTTGGTGCGCAGGCTGGCCAGGTCAGACCCCGCACCTGGCTCGGAAAATCCCTGGCACCACCAATCGTCGAGATTCGCCGCCCGCGGCAGAAAGAGCCGCTTCTGCGCCTCGCTCCCGAACTCCGCGATAACCGGCCCCACCATGGAAACATTGAACGGCAGCGGCGCCGGCACGCCCGCCTGCTGCATTTCGTCCTGGAACAGATAGGTCTGCACAGGTGTCCAGCCCTGCCCACCCCATTCGCGCGGCCAGTGCGGCGCCGCCCAGCCGCGCGCATTGAGGATGCGCTGCGATCGCACGATCTCCTCCTTGGCGAGGTGGCGCCCTTCCAGCACCTTACGGCGTATCGCTTCCGGCACTTCCTCGCGGAAGAAGCGGCGAGCCTCGTCGCGAAAGGCGATCTCTTCCTCGGTGAAGCGCAGATCCATTCCCGGCTCCCTGGCGCCCCTATCTCGTGGCGCGTTGTCCTCCGCGCGCAGCGTCGCGGCAGGCGCGCCGGAAGTCAAACGCGGGGCGCAAGCACGAGCGTGGGTCTCAGGCCGCAGCCCCCATCAGCGCGAGCCCCTCCGCGATCGCGAGGAACTCCCTACCGCCCGCGATCTTCTCCGGCCCGAAGCGTTGCTCGAAGAGCCGCCGCACCGCCGGAACGAACGCCGTCCCCCCGGTCAGGAACACGCGCGAAACCTCGGCGGGTCTGGTCCCCGCCGTCGCCAGCGCCCCGTCCACCGTCGCCGCCAGCCGCGCGAGGTCCGGCGCAATCCACGTCTCGAACGCCCGGCGCGAGATCTCCTCCTCGATCACGATGCCCGCCCCTGCGAAGCGCAGTTCCGCCGTCTCCCGCGCGGACAGCTCCGCCTTGGCGCGCGTCACCGCCCGGTTGAGCTCGAACCCCAGTTCCTCTGCGATCAGCCGCGCGAACGCCTCCAGCCGGTGCGGATGGCTCGCCCGCGCTGCCACCTCGTGGATCTCGCGCAGCATCCGCGGCGTGTGCATCAGCGAGAGCAGGTGCCAGCGCGCCAGGCTGCGGTACCAGTGCGGTGGTACGGGCAGCGGCGTCTGCCCCGGCGTGTAGGTGCTGCCCTTGCCCAACCGCGGTGCGACGAGCTGTTCCATGATGCGCGCGTCGAAGACATCGCCCGCGATCCCAATCCCCGCATGCCCGAGCGCGAGAACGCCCCGCCCCGGCGTGTAGCGCAGCACGGAGAAATCCGAGGTACCGCCGCCGAAATCGCCAACCAGCACGGTGGCCTCGGCATCGAGGCGCTGTGCGAAGTGCCATCCCGCCGCCTCCGGCTCCAGCGCCAGCGTGATCTCGGGCATGCCCGCCTCGGCAAACGCGGCAGCCAGCCGCTTCGCCCCCAGCGCGTCGTCCGGCCGCTCGCCCGCGAACCGTACCGGCCGCCCCGCGGTGACCCGCGCATCGCCGGGCGTCACGCCGCTTGCCTCCAGCAGCCCGCGCAACAGCAGTGCAATCAGGTTTTCCAGCGTATGCCGCCGCCCGAAGATCCGCGTCTCGGTGAAACTCGCCTGCGCCAGGTAGGACTTCATCGACATCACCAGCCGGCAATCGGTCGCGGCCCGGAGCCACGCCTCGATCGCCGCCGGCCCCGCCGCGTGGGACAGCATCCGTCCCGCGCCCCGCGTCTCCTCCCAAAAGCAAAGGATGGAGCGCAACGCCGCCTCGCCCCCGAAGCTTGCGGTCCGCACCGAGCCATCATCGCCGGCGATGGCGAGCACGGAGTTGGTGGTGCCGAAGTCGAGGCCGATGCTCGCCATCCGCCCTGGATACCGGTTTCCATCGCCCGTGCAACCCGCGCGGTTGGCGCCCGCCGGCCCGCATGGCACAACCCGCATGCCGCTCGTGCCAGAGGTGCCGTATGTCGTTGCCGCCGGTCCTGCAACATCTCCGCCTGCCCGTGATCGGGGCGCCGATGTTCATCATCTCCAACCCCGACCTGGTGATCGCGCAGTGCACCGCGGGAATCGTCGGCTCCTTCCCGGCGCTGAACGCCCGCCCGGAATCCATGCTCGACGAGTGGCTGGACCGCATCTCCACGGCTCTCGCCGACTGGAACGCAAAACACCCGGAACGCCCGGCCGCCCCCTTCGCCGTCAACCAGATCGTCCACCGCAGCAACACGCGACTCGAACACGACGTGGCGCTCTGCGTGAAATACAAGGTGCCGCTGATGATCACCTCCCTCGGCGCCAGGCCCGAGGTCTACGAGGCCGCCCATTCCTATGGCGGCATCGTGCTGCACGACGTCATCAACCTCGGCTTTGCCCGCAAGGCGATCGAGAAGGGTGCCGATGGCCTCGTCGCCGTCGCCGCCGGCGCCGGTGGCCATGCCGGCACCACCTCGCCCTTCGCGCTGGTCCAGGAGGTCAGGGGCTTCTTCGACGGCCTGCTCGCCCTGTCCGGAGCGATCGCCACCGGCGGCGCCATCCTCGCCGCCCAGGCCATGGGCGCCGACCTCGCCTATATCGGCTCCGCGATGATCGCGACCGAGGAGGCCAACGCGCCCCAAGCCTACAAGCGCATGATCGTCGACTGCGCCTCCGCCGACATCGTCTACACCGACCTCATCACCGGTGTGCGCGGCAACTACCTCAAACCGAGCCTCGCCGCCGCTGGCCTCGACCCCGAGCACCTGCCGGCCTCCAACCCCAGCAAGATGGATTTCGGCGCCGACAAGAAACGCGCCTGGAAGGATATCTGGGGCGCGGGGCAGGGGATCGGTGCAATCGACCGCGTGCTCCCCGCCGCGGCGCTGATCGACCGCCTCGTGCGCGAGTACCAGGCCGCGAAGCAGCGCCTCGCCGCATGACCGACTTCGATTTCGACATCGCGGGCAAGGTCGCGCTGGTCACCGGCGCCTCGTCCGGCCTCGGCGTTCGCTTCGCGCGCCTGCTCGCCGCCCAGGGCGCGAGGGTCGCCGTCGCCGCCCGACGCCTCGACCGGCTGGAGGCGCTGGCCGGCGAGATCGGCGGCGCCGCCTTTGCCCTCGACGTGACCGACGTCGCCGCCATCGACCGCGCTACGGAGGCAATCGCGGCTCGGCTGGGCCCCATCGGCATCCTCGTCAACAACGCCGGCATCAGCCGCCCCGCGCGCACCGAGGATGTCGCCGAGGCCGACTACGACGCGGTGCTGGCAACCAACCTCAAGGGCCCGTTCTTCATGGCGCAGGCGGTGGCGCGGCAGATGGTCGCCACAGGCATCGAGGGCCGCATCGTCAACATCGCCTCGGTCGCCGGTCTGCGCCCGATCGGCCAGCTTGCCACCTACTCGATGAGCAAGGCGGCCCTGGTAATGATGACCAAGGTGATGGCCCGCGATTGGGGCCGCCATGGCATCGGCGTTCATGCGCTTTGCCCTGGCTACATCGAAACCGACATTAACCGCGACTGGCTCGCCTCTCCGGCCGGCGAGAAGCTGCGCGCGATCCAGCCGCGGCGGCGCTTCGGCGTCCCCGAGGATCTGGACGCAGCACTGCTGCTGCTCTGCGCCGGCGCCCCTGGTCGTTTCTTTAATGGAATGATACTGGCGGCGGACGACGGCTTCGCCGTGATGTGATCACCTGACGTGACCCACAGCCGCTTCGATCCCGCCGACGACGCCAGGACCGCCGCGGCACGCTTCTGGGCGACCGACCGGTCGTGGGAGGCGCGCGCCCATACGGCACTCGGTGCCGCGCTTATGGCAGCCGGCCGCCATGCCGGGGCCGAGGCAGCGTTCCGTGCGGCGCTCGCGCTCGACCCTTTCGCCTCCGGTACGTGGAATGATCTCGCCAACGTCGTGCGCAAGCAGGGGCGCGATGAAGAGGGGGTCGAGCTCTATCGCCGCGCCCTCTCGCTCGCGCCGGGCGAGGGGAGGGTGCTGGCCAACCTCGCCGCGGCCCTGGTCGACCTCGACCGCCCGGAGGAGGCGTTGCAGGCAGTCGCGTTGATTCCTCCGGGGCATCCCGATCGGGCTGCCGCGCTTTGCCACGCGGCGGCGGCCCAAATGCTGTGCGCCCAGCCGCAAGCCGCGGCCGAACTCTTCGCCGAGGCCCAGCGGCTTTGGCCGGGGTTGATCGCCGCCCAGTGCGGCGAGGGGCTGGCACGGCTTGCGATGGGTGACCTGCCGCGGGGCTTCGCCCTGCTGCAGAACCGCTGGCGGGATCCCGAGTTCGTAACGGACGCCGGCACATTCGGCGAGACGATGTGGCTGGGTGCAACCCCGGTCGCCGGACGGCGCCTGCTGCTCGTGAGCGAGCAGGGGGTGGGCGACACGATCATGTTCGTCCGCTTCGCTCCGCTGCTGGCCGCCCAAGGCGCGGAGGTGATCCTGCGCGCGTCGGCGTCGCTCCTGCCGCTGCTGGCTCCACTCGGCTTCGAGCTCTCGGCCGACACCGCCCCGCCGCCCGCCTTCGACCTGCATGTCGCGATGATGAGTCTGCCGCTGGCACTCGGGACGACGCTGCAGACGATCCCGTCGCCACCCTACCTCGCAGCCGATCCCGCCCGCGTCGCTGCCTGGCGCGAGCGTCTCGGCGAACGGCGCCGGCTGCGCGTTGGCGTGGCCTGGTCCGGGAACCCGGCGTTCAAGCGCGACCACACGCGCTCGATGCGCGCCG
>DAHUXX010000050.1 GCA_027306955.1 Acetobacteraceae bacterium
TGCGCGTCCGCAAGGGGCACGAAACGCCACCTCGCGGCGCTCAGGGAACTGCAGCAGGCGCTCGGCACCTGCCACGACCTCGCCGTCGCCGAGGCCCAGCTCGCGGAGCTGCACCCGGACGGCGCGGCACCCCTCGCCGACTGGCTCGCCACGCGCCAGGCGGCCGGGCGCGAAGCGGCGCGGGAGGCCTGGCGCCGCTTCGCGCGCCGCAAGCGGTTCTGGAACCGCCCCTGAGGCGCGGCACGGCACATGGCCGCGATTTCATCCCGCTGGGACCTCGTCGCGCCCGGCGGGCCATCAAATTGCCCCATCGTAACCTTAGGTGTCGTAACCTTAGGTAGAGCTCGTTCGTCACGTCTCCGGACAAGACCATGCGCATCCCGCACCGCTCGCTCGCTTTCCTCCTCCCCGCGGCTCTCGCCGCCTGCGCCGTGGCGCCGCCCACCGGGCCGGACGTCATCGCCATGCCCGGCAAGGACAAGACGCTGCAGGCCTTCCAGCAGGACGACCTCGCCTGCCGCCAGTACGCCTCCCAGGCGACGGGCGGCGTCTCCCCGGCCCAGGCGGCCACCGGCAGCGCGGTCGGCAGCGCCGTGGTCGGCACGGCGATCGGCGCCGCGGCCGGTGCCGCGCTGGGCTCGGTCAGCGGCCAGATGGGCGCCGGGGCGGCGATCGGCGGCGCCACGGGCCTGCTCGCCGGCTCCGCCATCGGCGCCTCCAACGCCGGCCTCTCCGCCGGGGAACTCCAGTTCCGCTACGACACCGCCTATGCCCAGTGCATGGCTGCGCGCGGCAACGAGGTCGCCCCGCCGTCCTCCGGTTACGCCGCCTACCCGACGCCCTACGCCTATCCCTACCCGTACCCGGCGTACACCTACCCGGCGCCGATCTACGCCTATCCGCCGCCGGTGGTGCTGCATTACGGCTGGTACCCCCGCTACCGCTACTGGCACCACTGAGCGCGGCGAAAGGGGCGGGCCGCCACATGCCTGCTCCGCGCGCAAGCGCTTGCGCCGGCGCACCGGAACGGCCATAGACCGCGCGTTGCCGGCGCACGCGTGATCGGCGCGCCCCATCGTTCGCACGACAGCGCGCCCGGCCCGGCACCTCTTTCCATCCGTTCGCCCCGCATTCACGCGGGCATGGCGAGCATCGCAGCGCCCCTTTCGCACGGCATCGGCCATGCCTGGGCGCCGGAGATCCTTCGTGACTCAAGACTTCGCCTCCCTCGGCCTCGCCGAGCCCCTGCTGCGTGCCCTCCAGCGCACCGGCTTCACCACGCCGACGCCGATCCAGGCCGACGCCATCCCCCACCTCCTCGCCGGGCGCGACCTGCTCGGCATCGCCCAGACCGGCACCGGCAAGACTGCTGCCTTCGCGCTGCCGCTGCTGCACCAGCTGCACACCGCGCGCGCCGCGACCGCGCCCCATTCCGCCCACGCGCTGATCCTCGCGCCGACGCGCGAACTGGCGCTGCAGATCATCGAGAGCTTCAAGCAGCTCGGCGATCCACGCCTGCGCATCGCCGCCGTCATCGGCGGGCAGAGCCGGTTCGCCCAGGTGCAGCGGCTGCGCCCGGGGACGGACATCGTCGTCGGCACGCCCGGCCGTGTCCGCGACCTCATGGGCACCAACGAGCTGCGCCTCGGCGCGGTGCGCCACTTCGTGCTCGACGAGGCGGACCGCATGCTCGACCTCGGCTTCATCCGCGACATCGAACGCATCGCTTCCGCGCTGCCGGCGACGCGCCAGTCCGCCCTGTTCTCCGCCACCATGCCGGCCGAGGTCGAGAAGCTCGCCCGCTCCATGCTGCGCGACCCCGTCCGCGTGGCGGTGACGCCCGCGGAGGTGGTGGTGCCGCGCATCGCCCAGTCGGTGCACTTCGTGCCGCAGGCGGAACGCTCGCGGCTGCTCGTCGACCTCCTCGGCGACCAGGCGCTCGCGCGCGTCATCGTCTTCACCCGCACCAAGCGCGGCGCCGATCGCGTCGCCGAGGCGCTGGAGGGTGCCGGCCATGGCGTCGCGGCCCTGCATGGCAACAAGAGCCAGCCGCAGCGCATCAAGGCGCTCGACCGCTTCCGCGACGGCCGCGCCCGGGTGCTGGTGGCGACCGACATCGCCGCGCGCGGGATCGACGTCGCCGCGGTCTCCCACGTCATCAACTACGACCTGCCGGCGCAGCCCGAGGACTACGTCCACCGCATCGGCCGCACCGCGCGGGCGGGGGCGAGCGGCAAAGCGATCTCGTTCTGCGACCCGCAGGAAGCGAAGATGCTCCGCGCGATCGAGCACGCCGCCGGCACCGCGATCGCGGTCGCGAGCGGCGCGCCGGCCGCGAGGGCGCCCGAGGCGATGCCACAATTCGTCCGCCCGGCGCGCCCGGCGGGGCAATCGCGCCGCAGGTCCCGCCGCCGGGCGGCCTGAAGCCCGGGCGAGGCGGCAACGGCGGGGCGATCAGGCCCCGCCGTGATACGCCTCGATCCGGTAGCCGTCGGGGTCAATCGCGAAGGCCGCGTAATAGTCCGGCCCGTAATCCGGGCGCGGGCCGGGCTTGCCGTTGTCCTTGCCGCCGGCCTTGAGTGCCGCCTTGTGGAACGCATCGACCGCCTTGCGGCTCGGCGCGTCGAAGCAGAAATGCAGGCCGGAGCGCATGTCGGCGGGCACCGAGTGCGCGGTCTCGTTCAGCCACCACACTGGCGCCTCGGTACCGTAGCCGGCATAGCCATCGCCCTGCGCGAGGCACTGGGCGCCGATCGCGCCGAGGACGGAATCGTAGAATCGGCGGGCGGCGGCTACGTCGCGAACGCCGATGGAGACATGGTTGAGCATGTGCGAACTCCCTTTCCGATGGCGGAGGACCATATAACCAGCGCGATGGTTATAATCTTGACGCCACTTCGCCGGGATGTCAACCACCATGTCGGTTAGGGACGCGCCGCGCCCGGCCCTGCCACCCGAGGCGTGCCTGGATTTCGTCAACACGCGCCACTGGCGCGGCAAGCCGCAGCCCACGGAGACGCTGCACGGCGCGGCCGACCTTCTCGCCTGGGCCGCGCAGCACGCCGGCGCGCCGCCAACGGCACCCGGCCCCGGCCTGTTCGAGGCCGGCATCGCGCTGCGCGAGTTGCTGCACCGGATCGTGAGCGCCCGCGCCGCGGGCGAGAGGGTGGCCGAGGCCGACCTCGCCGCCCTCGACGCGGCGCTGGAGGCGGCACCGATGCGTCGCTCGCTCGTGGCCGCGGGCGACGGCTACGCCTGGCGCACCCAGCCCGGTGGACCAGAGCGGGGCGAACACGCCTCGGGCGCCGCCACGCTGCTCGCCCCGGTGCTGTGGGCCGCCGCCGACCTGCTGGCCCAGGATGGCGGGAAGCGCCTGCGCGCCTGCGCCAACCCGGAATGTCGCTGGCTGTTCGTCGATGCCAGCCGCAACGGTTCGCGCCGCTGGTGCGACATGGCCGCCTGCGGCAACCGCGCCAAGGCGCACCGTCACTACCTCAGGACGAAAGCCGCGAAAGCCTAGCGCGGCACCAGGAAGATGTCGGGCTGCGGCGCGGCCGGGCGGATTGCGGTGTAGCGGTCGCGGATGGCGGCGCGCACCGGAGGACTCAGCCACGGCTGCGCCACGGCGAGCGGCGCGTCCAGCACGATGGCGCTGAACCCGCCGGCGCGGATGCGCGCGATGAAGCCCGCCGCGTCGCAGCGCCCGGTGCGGAACCCCTCGGCGCGGTTGAACAGATCGACCGCGAACGCCCGCCCGGCCCAGTAGCAGAGGCTGAGTTGCTGGCAGACGGCCGGGTCCGGCAGCGCCCGCAGCCGCGCGACGGTCGCTGCGTCGCGCAGGGCGGCGGCGCGCTCCTCGCGCACCCAGGGCAGCACCAGCAAAGCCGGCGCCGATGCCAGGTCGAGCGCGGCGGCGGCGACGGCGACGAACCCGAGCGCCACGCCGAGCGCGCGCAGCCTTGGCGCGGTCAGCTTCACCGCTTCGCGCAGCCGCGACAGCGCATGCCCTGCGCACAGCGAGACCGCGATCAGCAAGTCGAAGAACGCGTTGTAGCTCACCCCCTCGCCCGCCGAGCCCAGCACGCCGACGGCAAGCCCGAATCCCGCGTAGAGCAGCAGCAGCCGCGCCATCCTGTCGCGCATCCGCCCGACGGCCAGCGCCGCCGGCGCCGCGACCGCGGGCAGCAGCGGCTTCAGCGTGCCCAGTGTCTGCCGGACGGCGCGCGCCCCCGACCACACCCGCGGCGTCAGCAGGCCGGCGACGAAATCCGGCCCGAAGGCCAGGCGACAGGCGACGAGCCCAGCCGCGCCGGCCAGCGCCAGCGTCACCGCGTAGGCCCTGAACCGCCGCCGGTCCTCGAGGAACAGCCAGGCCGCCAGCGCCAGCGGCACCGCCAGCAGGCTGTGCTTCGTGAACAGGCCCGCCGCGACGAGCAGCGCCGCCGCCACGGCACCCCGCGGCGAGCGCGCGCGCAACACGAGCGCCATGCCCGCCAGCGTCAGCGCATGGCCCAGCATCTCGGGGTCGTCGGCGCCGACATAGCTCGGCGCCCGCGCCGCGAGCCAGCCGAGGAACAGCATCGGCGCGAAGGCCGAGGCAGCCCGGTCGGCACCGCCTGCGCGCAGGATCGTGGCCATCGCCGCCGCGACCGCGGCCAGCGCCAGCCACGCCACGGCCCGACCGGCGAACACCGCGTCGGGGATCGCGCGCATCGCCGAGGCGACCACGAAGAACGACAGCGGCGGATAATTGTTCGCGATGTCGGCGCAGGGCGACTTGTAGAGCGGCGCGCCGCGGGCCGCGAAGGACGCGAAATAGGCGTTCCAACCCTCATTGTAGTCGATCGGCACGCGCAGCGTGGAACGCCAGGCGAACAGCGCGTACGTCACCGCCAGCGCCAGTACGCCCAGCAGGAGGAGGCCGCGCTCAAGGGTGGCAGCGCGAGGCGGGGCCGGAAAAACCGGCAGGCGGCCTATGCGTGCCCCGCCGATCCGGCGAGGT
>DAHUXX010000124.1 GCA_027306955.1 Acetobacteraceae bacterium
GCGCCTCGGGGTCGTCGGTGTAGCGGGCCATGTAGGCGCGGTCCGCGTACCCGTCGCGGAAGGCGATGTGCATCACCGCGCAGGCGAGCGCGCCGTCCGTCGCGGGGCGGAGTGCGAGGTGGACATCCGCCGCCTCCGCCGTGCCGTTGCGGTAGGGGTCCACCACGACGAGCCGCGCCCCCCGCTCCTTCCGCGCCCAGGCGACATGGGTCATGACGTTGACCTGGGTCGCGACGGGGTTGGTGCCCCAGATGACGATGAGGTCGGCCTCCACCATCTCGCGCGGGTCGGTGCCGGTGACGCGCCCGGCGCCGGCAACCCAGCCGGTGCGCGCGATGGAGGAGCAGATGGTCAGGTCCTGGCCGGAGAACCGGTGCTCGAAGCGCAGCCGGTTGATGCCGTCGCGCTGCACGTGGCCCATGGTGCCGGCGAAGTAATAGGGCCAGACCGCCTCGCTGCCATGGCGCGCCGCGGCCTCCTGCATCGCCGCGGCGGTGCCGTCCAGCGCCTCGTCCCAGGCAATGCGGCGGAACTGGCCGGAACCCTTGGGGCCGGTGCGCAGCAGCGGGTGCGTGAGCCGGTCCGGGTGGTGGATGCGCTCGCGATAGCGGGCGACCTTCGCGCAGATCACGCCCGAGGTATAGGAATTGTCGGCGCCGTGGACGGACCCGATGCGGCCATCGGCCGTCACCTCCACGTCGAGCGCGCAGGTGGAGGGACAGTCGTGAGGGCAGACGGAACCCTTGATCGGCATGGCGCCAGGATGCGATTCCGGGGACGAAATCGCAACGGCCCAACACGGGCAGGAGGGCGGTGCCGCGATGCCCCGAGACAGGCAGACGAACCCGCAGAAGAACCGGACCGGCGAGGCGGGTCCCGGATGGGAAAGCCTGCGCCTGTCCATCCGCATCGACCTGCCCGGCGGCGGGCGCGTGGGGCCCGGCAAGGTGGCGCTCCTGGAGGCGATCGGGCGGGAAGGCTCGATCTCCGGCGGCGGGCGGGCGCTGCGCATGTCTTACCGCCGCGCCTGGGCGCTGGTGGAGGAACTCAACGCGGCGCTGGGCACCGCGCTGGTGGTGGCGACGACCGGTGGCGCGGGCGGCGGCGGTGCCCGGCTCACGCCGGCCGGCGCGGCGCTGGTCGCCGGCTACCGGGCAATCGAACGGCAGGCGACCGCGCTGGCCGCAAGGCAGATGGCCGCGCTCGCGCTGGACGGAAACGCGCCGAGAGGCTAAGGCGCGCCCGCCTTTCGCGGCGCCCGGGGATCGTTCGCGGTGCCCGCGCGGGGCGCCACCTCCAGACGAGGACCAGTTCATGAGCTATCGGGTCGCGGTTGTCGGCGCCACGGGTGCGGTCGGGCGTGAGATGCTGAAGACGCTGGCGCAGCGGAACTTCCCCGCGCGCGAGGTGGCGGCCATCGCCTCCGGCCGCTCCGTGGGGCAGGAAGTCTCCTTCGGGGACAAGACGCTCGCGGTCCAGAGCCTGGAGAAGTTCGACTTCGCGGGCTGGGACATCGGCCTGTTCTCCCCCGGCGCCGCGGTCTCCGCGGTGCACGCGCCGCGCGCCGCCGCCGCCGGGTGCGTGGTGATCGACAACACCAGCCAGTTCCGCATGGAGCCCGACGTGCCGCTGGTGGTGCCGGAGGTGAACCCCGAGGCGCTCGGCCGGATCAAGCGCGGCATCGTCGCCAACCCCAATTGCTCGACCATCCAGATGGTGGTGGCGCTGAAGCCGCTGCACGACCGCTTCCGCATCCGCCGCGTGGTGGTCGCGACCTACCAGTCCACCTCCGGCGCGGGGAAGGAGGCGATGGAGGAACTGATGGCGCAGACCCGCGCCTCGCTGGTGCACGACCCGATCGTGGTGGAGCAGTTCACCAAGCAGATCGCCTTCAACGTGATCCCCCACATCGACCGCTTCATGGACGACGGCTCGACCAAGGAAGAGTGGAAGATGGCGGCCGAGACCCGCAAGATCCTCGACCCCGACATCAAGGTCATCGCCACCTGCGCGCGCGTGCCGGTGTTCATCGGCCACGCCGAGGCGGTGCACGTGGAGTTCGAGAAGAAGGTGACGGTGGCAGCGGCGCGCGAGATCCTGCGCGAGGCGCCCGGCGTGCAGGTGGTGGACCGGCGCGAGGATGGCGGCTACGTGACACCGCTCGAATCCCAGGGCGAGGACGCCACCTTCGTCTCGCGCCTGCGCGAGGACCCGACGGTGGAGAACGGGCTCGCCTTCTGGTGCGTCGCCGACAACCTGCGCAAGGGGGCGGCGCTGAACGCGGTTCAGATCGCCGAGGTGCTGGTGGCGCAGGCGAAGCGCGGCGATGGCGCTCTGGCGCGCCGCGCGGCGTAGCCCCGGGCGCGGCCGTGTCGGCGGGGACGGCAGCCTGGCTCTGGCTCGCGGGGGCCGGGACGATGGAGATCGTCTGGGTCGTCTTCCTCAAGGCCAGCGACGGGTTCACGCGGCTGGCGCCGTCGGCCGCGGTGGTGGTGAGCCTGGCGCTCTCGTTCTTTTTCATGTCGCAGTCGCTCAGGGTGCTGCCGATGGGGACCGTCTATGCGGTGTGGACCGGGATCGGGGCGGCGGGCGGCATCGCCTGGGGCATCCTGGTGCTGGGCGAGCCCGCGGGGGCGGCACGGCTGGTGTGCCTGGCACTCATCCTCGGTGGCGTCGCAGGGCTCAAGCTGCTGTCCTGAGCCACCGGATGGCGGCCCGTGCATGCGTTGACCCCGCCCGGAAACGTGCCTAAGTCCGAGCCGCAACGAAGCGAGGTTGCCAGCGATGGCTGATGTGCGCGAGGCGCTGATGAGCGGGCGCAACAGCGAGGGGGCGCGGGTGCGCCGGCCGCTGTCACCCCACCTGCAGGTCTACCGGCCCCAGATCACCTCCACCCTTTCAATCCTGCACCGCGTGGCGGGCGTGGCGCTGGCGGCGGGCACGCTGCTGTTCGTCTGGTGGCTGGCGGCGGCGGCAAGCTCGGACGCGGCCTTCGCGCTCGCCGCCGCCTTCATGGGCTCGGTCGTCGGCTGGGTGGTGATCGCGGGCTTCACGCTGGCGCTCTGGTATCATTTCTGCAACGGCCTCCGCCACCTGTGGTGGGATATCGGGCGTGGGTTCGAACTCACGGAGGTGCACGCCACCGGCAAGTTGGTGGTCGGCGCCTCGGTGGTGCTGACGGTGCTGACCCTGATCGCGGGAGTGGCGGCGCGATGAGCAACCCGACACATTCCCAGCAGGCGGCGATCATGCGCTCGATGCTCGGGCGCGCGCGCGGGCTCGGGTCGGCGAAGTCCGGCACCGGTCATTGGTGGGGCCAGCGGCTCACCGCCGTCGCCCTCGTGCCGCTCGGGATCTGGTTCGTGGTCGGGGCGATCGCGCATGCCGGGGCGACGCGGGCGGGCATTGAGCACTGGATCTCCGGGCCGATGACGGCGACGCTGATGCTGGCGCTGATCGCCTGCCTGTTCCAGCACATGCAGCTGGGCCTGCAGGTGGTGATCGAGGACTACGTGCACGGCGAGTCGTGCCGCGTGGCGACACTGCTGGCAATGAAGGCGGCGACCGCGCTGCTCGCGATCCTCGCGGCACTTTCGGTGCTCAAGATGGCACTTGCCGGCTGATGCGCGCGAACTTGACCAGCCTCCATCCCGGCCAACGGGGCCTGACGATTTCGGAGCCGTGGCGATGAACATGATGAGCAAGCCTTCCCGCGGCGCCTACCAGGTGATCGACCACACCTACGACGTGGTGGTGGTCGGCGCGGGCGGGTCCGGCCTGCGCGCGACTCTGGGAATGGGCGCCGCGGGTCTCAAGACCGCATGCATCACCAAGGTGTTCCCGACCCGAAGCCACACGGTCGCGGCGCAGGGCGGCGTCGCCGCCTCGCTCGCCAACATGAGCGATGACGACTGGCGCTGGCACATGTACGACACCGTGAAGGGGTCGGACTGGCTCGGCGACCAGGATGCGATCGAGTACATGTGCCGCGAGGCGGTGCCTGCGGTCTATGAGCTCGAGCATTTCGGCGTGCCGTTCTCGCGCACCGAGGACGGGCGGATCTACCAGCGCCCGTTCGGCGGGCACATGAAGAATTTCGGCGAATCCCCGGCACAGCGCGCCTGCGCGGCCGCCGACCGCACCGGGCACGCGATCCTGCACACGCTCTACCAGCAGAGCCTGAAGCACGAGGTCGAGTTCTTCGTGGAATATTTCGCGCTCGACCTGATCATGGACGAGGAGGGCGCCTGCCGCGGCGTGATGGCCTGGTGCCTCGATGACGGCACGATGCACCGCTTCCGCGCGCAGACCGTCGTGCTCGCGACCGGCGGCTATGGCCGCGCTTTTCTTTCCTGCACCTCGGCGCACACCTGCACCGGCGATGGCGGCGGCATGGTGCTGCGGGCCGGGCTGCCGTGCCAGGACATGGAGTTCGTGCAGTTCCACCCCACCGGCATCTTCCCTGCCGGCTGCCTCATCACGGAGGGCGCGCGCGGCGAGGGCGGCTACCTCACCAACGCCGAGGGCGAGCGCTTCATGGAGCGCTACGCGCCGACGGCGAAGGACCTGGCGAGCCGCGATGTCGTCTCCCGCTCGATGACGATCGAGATCAACGAGGGACGTGGCTGCGGTCCGCACAAGGACCACATCATGCTGCACCTGGAACATCTGGGTGCCGACCTGCTGCATGAGCGGCTGCCCGGCATTTCCGAGACCGCGCGGGTGTTCGCGGGCGTGGATGTGACCAGGGCGCCGATCCCGGTGCTGCCGACCGTGCACTACAACATGGGCGGCATTCCCACGAACCTGCACACCGAGGTGCTGCGCCCGAGCGAAAGCGACCCCGACGCGGTGGTGCCGGGGCTGATGGCGGTGGGCGAGGCGGCTTGCGTCTCCGTCCACGGCGCCAACCGTCTGGGCTGCAACTCGCTGCTCGACCTCGTGGTGTTCGGCCGTGCCGCGGCGCATCGCGCGGCGGAGACACTGAAGCCGGGGGTGGCGCAGAAGCCGCTGCCGGCCCGCGCGGGCGAGGCCTCGCTCGACCGGCTGGACGCGGCGCGCCACGCCAAGGGGGGTACGCGCGTCGCCACCCTGCGCGAGCGGATGCAGCGCACGATGCAGAGCCACGCCGCCGTGTTCCGCACCTCGAAGTCGCTCGCCGAGGGTGTCGAGAGGATGCGCGAGGTCTGGCACGGCCTCGATGACATGTCGGTCGCGGATCGCGGGCTGATCTGGAACTCCGACCTCGTCGAGGCGCTGGAACTCGCGAACCTGATGGGCAACGCGATGGCCACGATGGCCGGCGCCGAGGCCCGCCACGAGAGCCGCGGCGCGCACGCGCACGATGACTTTCCGGAGCGCGACGACCACGAGTGGATGAAGCACACGCTGGCCTGGTGCGACGACGACGGCGCCGTGAGGCTCGCCTACCGGCCGGTCAGGATGCAGACGCTGACCAACGAGGTCTCCGTCATTCCCCCCAAGAAGCGCGTTTACTGATCGGAACGTTCCATGGTCGAGTTCGCCCTTCCAGCCAACAGCCGCGTCACCGCGGGGACCACGCATCCGGCGCCGTCGGGTGCGAAGAATACGCGCACCTTCCGCATCTACCGCTGGAACCCGGATGACGGGAAGAACCCGCGCACGGATGTCTATACGGTGGACATGGACCACTGCGGCCCGATGGTTCTGGACGCGCTGATCAAGATCAAGAACGAGATCGACCCGACGCTGACCTTCCGCCGCTCCTGCCGCGAGGGCATCTGCGGCTCGTGCGCGATGAACATCGACGGCACCAACACGCTCGCCTGCCTCAAGCCGATCGACGAGGTGAAGGGCCAGGTGAGCATCAACCCGCTGCCGCACATGCCGGTGGTGAAGGACCTGGTTCCCGACCTCAGCGGCGCCTACGCGCAGCTGCGCTCGATCGACCCGTGGCTGAAGTCCGACACGCCGCCGCCGGACGGGGAGCGGCTGCAGAGCAAGGAGGAGCGCGAGAAGCTCGACGGGATGTGGGAATGCATCCTGTGCTTCTGCTGCTCCACCGCCTGCCCGTCCTACTGGTGGAACGGCGACCGCTATCTCGGCCCCGCGGTGCTGCTCGCGGCGTATCGCTGGATCGCGGACAGCCGCGACGAGCGCACCGGCGAGCGGCTCGACGCGCTGGAGGACCCGTTCAAGCTCTATCGTTGCCACACCATCATGAACTGCACCCAGACCTGCCCCAAGGGCCTCAACCCCGGCAAGGCGATCGCGAAGATCAAGACCCTGATGCTCGAGCGGCAGGTCTGAGGTCGAGAGCGGAGCCCTGGTCGCGCATGTTTGAGGGTTCGGCCGCGACGCCGGCCGAGCGCGGGCGCGCCTGGTTCGACTCGCTCGTGGTCGATCACGCGGTCTTTCGCCTCGCCTGGTCCAACGTCGCCGAGGTGGTGCCGGGCAGGCTGTGGCGCGGCAACCACCCGACGCCCGCGCGGCTGCGGCGCCTGAAGCGCGAGCTTGGGCTGCGCACGGTGATCAACCTGCGCGGCCACCGGCGCTGCGGCTCCGACGCGCTGTCGCGGGAGGAGGCGCGGCGACTCGGATTGGTGCACATCGACATGGCCTTCGAGAGCCGCGGCGCGCCGCACCGCGAGCGCATCCTGCGCCTTCATGACATCTGGCGCTCGGTCGAGACGCCGGCCTTCATGCACTGCAAGTCGGGCGCGGACCGCGCGGGGCTGGCGGCGGGGCTGGTGCATCTGTTCGATGGCGGCACGAGCACGCAGGCGCTGGCGGAACTCACCTGGCGGCGCGGGCATTTCTCCCGCTCGCCCACCGGCATCCTGGACGCGTTCTTCCATCTCTACGCAACACGGGCCGAGGGAAGGCTGCCGTTCCTCGACTGGGTGCGCGACGAATACGACGAGCAGGCCCTGCGCGCCTCCTTCCACGCTGGCGGGCTGGCGACGTTCCTCAACGACCACGTGCTCGGCCGGGAGTGAGCGGCCGGCCGCCCGGCCGCGCGGCGTTTCCCGGCCGCGCCCTCACAGGCTAGGATCGCACCATCGCGGCGGCATGCAGGAGACGGTCATGAAGGTCCAGGTCTGCATCATCGGCGGCGGACCCTCCGGGTTGCTGCTGTCGCAGCTGCTGCACCTCAAGGGCATCGCGACCGTCGTGCTGGAGAAGCACACGCGGGAGCACGTGCTCTCCCGGATCCGCGCCGGCGTGCTGGAGCACGGCTTCGCGGCGCTGATGCGCGAGGCGCAATGCGGTGAGCGGATGGACCGCGAAGGCGAGATCCACCACGGCTTCTTCATCGCCCATGATGGCGGGCGGATGGACCGCGTGGACCTGCACAGATATTCCGGCGGCAACTCGGTCATGGTCTACGGCCAGACGGAGCTCACGCGCGACCTCTACGACGGGCGGGAGAAATCCGGCGCGCCGACGGTGTTCGAGGCGCAGGACGTGGCGCTGCACGACCTCGCCTCCGACCTCCCTTTAGTCACCTGCCGCCGCGACGGCGAGACCTTGCGCGTCTATTGCGACTACGTGGTCGGCGCCGACGGGTTCCACGGCGTGAGCCGCAAATCCATCCCCGCGGGCGTGCTGCGCGAATACGAGCGCGTCTATCCCTTCGGCTGGCTCGGGGTGCTGTCGCGCACCAGGCCGGTCTCGCCGGAGCTGATCTACGTGAGCCACGAACGCGGCTTCGCGCTGTGCTCGCTGCGTTCCCAGCTGCTGAGCCGCTACTACATCCAGGTTCCGCTCAGCGAGCGTGTCGAGGACTGGACGGACGAGGCGTTCTGGGACGAGCTCAGGCGGAGGCTGCCGTCGGAGGTGGCGGCACGGCTGGTCACCGGAGCCTCGATCGAGAAGAGCATCGCGCCGCTGCGCAGCTATGTCGCGGAGCCGATGCGCCACGGCCGGCTGTTCCTCGCCGGCGACGCCGCGCACATCGTGCCGCCCACCGGCGCGCGCGGGCTGAACAGCGCGGCG
>DAHUXX010000129.1 GCA_027306955.1 Acetobacteraceae bacterium
TGTTCTACCAGGGCACGATGCTGGTGCGGTTCGATCCGGCGCGGATGGTGCGGCTGCTGCGCGTGCCGGCGGCGAAACTGGCGCGCCATGGCGCCGAGACGGCGGCACGGCGCATCGTGACGCTTGCGGAACTGACCGCGAATGCGCCCCCGCCGCTGGCCGAGGTCAAGGCGGCGCTGGCGCAGGGTCTTGCCGAGGGGCTTGGTCTCGCGCTCGAGCCCGCCGGGGTGTCGGCACTCGAGGAGGAAGAAGCCGCGCGCCTGTTCGCCGACGAGATCGGTACCGATGCCTTCGTGGGTCTCGATGGCGTCCGCCCCGGCGAACCAGCGCAGGCTGGCGCCAGCGCGACCGGCCCCTCCGGCACGGTCCGCCTCGACCTGTTTATCGAGGGGCCGGGTGAGCCGCGCATCCGCGAGGCGCTGATCAGCGGCGATTTCTTCGCGACCCCGCCGCGCGCCGTGCTCGATCTCGAGGCGGCGCTGCGCGGCATGCCGCTCGGCGAGGCGGATGCAGCGTTGGTGGCGTTCTTCGCCGGCACGCGGATCGGGGGGCTCGACGCGGCGACGCTGCGCGGGCTGCTGGCCGAGGCGCTCGCGGGCGTCGGTGCCCCCGCCGCATCGAGGCCCGACGCGTCGGCAGATGACGCCGGATCGTCGCCGTGATGGATGAGGCTTGTGCTTGCCGCCCGCTTTGGTGCGGCATAGTGTATTGATGATTTGGCATGTGACACCGGGGCAACCGGGATGGCTGGGAGGAGAGGCGCGCCATGGCGACCCCGATGTTCATCGTCTGCCAGAACGGTTCACGTGAATCGCTGCAGTTCGCGGCGATGACGGCATCGGTGGCGGCGGTCTCCGGCCGCGACGTCACCGTGTTCCTTTCAATGAACGCGCTGCAGCATTTCCTGCGCCGTCCCTCGCCCGACGCGCCGGCCGCGGGGCCGATGGGTGAGCTCCTGAAATCCCGCAAGGCTCCCCGTTTCGAGGATCTGTTCCAGCAGGCGGTGGAGTTGGGCGACGCGAAGATCTATGCGTGTTCGATGGCGATGGACCTGCTCGATGTGGGTGAGGGCGAGCTCGCGGACTACCTCGCCGGGGCGCAGGGTCTGACCAAGTTCCTGAGCGACGCGGAGGTAGGGCAGCTGCTGGCGTTCTGAGATGTCAAAGGCAGGGTCCTGGGTGCAGAGTGGTTGCGGCCTGGCAGGCCGGACCGGCACGAGCCTGCAGGCTGGGAAGCGGAGGGGGTTTCTGGCGTGAGTGAACATCACCTTGTCGATGCAAGGGGCAGCTTCTGCCCGGGGCCGTTGATGGAGCTGATTGCGGCGATGAAGCGGGCCGCCGTCGGCGACACGCTCGAGCTGCTGTCCTCCGACCTGGGTTCGGCCAAGGACGTGCCGGAATGGGTGCGCAAGGTCGGGCATGAGATGGAGCGGACCGAGCAGGACGATGCCAAGGTCTGGCATCTGTTTGTCAAAAAATCGAAATAAATAAGAGGGGAGACGTCTCATGCGCATCGTGGTGGCCGGCGGCGGAATGGCGGGGACGATCTTCGCCAACAACGTGGCGCGCCGTCTGACAAGCGAACTCCGTTCAGGCAAGGCCCGCCTGACCATGCTGACGGCCTCGGACAAGCACATCTACCAGCCCGGTTGGCTTTATGTCGCGCTGGGGCGCATGACCCCGGACCAGCTCGAACGCGAGCAGGCGAGCCTGCTGGAGCCCGAGATCAAGCTGCATGTCGATCCCGTGAAGAGCTTCGACCTCGCGGGCAAGAATGTCGTCACCGCGAGCGGCAAGGTGCACGAGTACGACATCCTGGTGATCGCGACCGGCTCGCGCCCCGCGGCAGAGGACGTGCCCGGGCTCAAGGAGAACAGCTTCCACTGCTACTCGGCCGAGGATGCGCTGAAGCTGCATGACCGCCTCGCCGCCTTCAGCGGCGGGCGCATCGTGGTGACGGTCGGGCTGCCGCATAAATGCCCGATGATCCCGCTCGAGATCACCCTCACGATGCACGACTACTTCCGCGACCGCGGGCTGCTGGACAAGACGCAGTTCTACTACACCTACCCGATCGGCCGCCTCCACAGCCTCGAGAACGTGGCGCTCTGGGCGAACGGCGAGTTCGCCGAACGCGGCATCCACCAGGAGACGTTCTTCAACATGAAGGAGGTTGACGGCTCCAAGTCGGTGGTGCGCAGCGAGGAAGGCTCGGAGATCGGCTATGATCTCCTGGTCAGCGTGCCGCCGCATCGCGGCCAGAAGGTGATCGAGGAGAACAGCCTCGGCGCCAATGGCTGGATCCCGACGGACCGGCACTCGCTGCATATGCAGGGTGACCACGGCGACAGCGTGATCGTGCTCGGCGACACCACCAACCTGCCGATCAGCAAGGCCGGCTCCACGGCACATTTCGAGGCTGAGGTCGCGGCGGAGAACGTGGCCACGCGGGTGAAGATCGGCCGGGAAGTGCGCAGCTACGACGGCAAGGTGTTCTGCTTCATCGAGGCCGGTAAGGACCGCGCCACCTACGCGATGTTCAACTACCAGAAGCCGCCGCAGCCGCGCGCGCCCAACGCGGCGATGCACGCGTTCAAGATGGCGTACAATCAGCTTTACTGGGCGTCCATCCGCGGACTTCTGTAAACGGAGGCGCGACCATGTCTGCATCATCGGCCGACCTCGCGGCGGCGACGGAGGCAGCGGAAGCGCGCGCGCACGCGGCCATCACCGCGCTCGCCGCGAACGGGGATCTCGACCGTCTCGTCGCCCTCGCGCGCGTGCTTGGCGGCGTCGAGGATTCGCTGTCGGACGATATCGTCGCGCGGCTCTCGGCGACCGTGGCGGATGGGATGGACCTGCTCGACCGCGCCAATCGCAGCGGCATCGCCAAGGCGCTTCCGGCGATCGCGGCGCTGGTGGAGAACGGGGATCTCGACCGTCTCGTGGCGTTGGCGCGCGTGCTCGGCGGTGTGAGCGATTCGCTGTCGGACGATATCGTCACGCGGCTCTCGGCGACGGCGGCGGACGGAATGGACCTGCTCGATCGTGCCAATCGCAGCGGCATCGCCAAGGCGCTTCCGGCTCTCACGGCCCTGGTGGGCAACGGCGACCTGGAACTGCTGGTGTCACTCGCCCGGCTTGTCGGGGGCGTGAGCGACGCCATGTCGGACGACATCGTCACCCGCCTGGCGGAGACGGTGAGCAACGCGCTGGTCCTGATCGACCGCGTCACCCGCAGCGGCCTCGCCGACCGGCTGGTGACGCTCGCCGATCAGGTCGAGCGCTCCAACCTGCTGGCGGATCTGTTGCAGGCGCTCGAGCGCGCGGCGGTGGACGACGCGGCCAAGCCGCGCCCCGCGGGTGGCATCGGCGGCCTTTGGCACGTGCTGACCAACGCCGAAACCCAGGCAGCGCTCCGCTACGCCGCGACCACGCTCGGGCACTTCCGCGCCCTGCGCGCCGCCAGGACCTGAGGTCTTTCGCCCGCGCCGCGTCCCCGCACGGCCTGTGCGTGCGCGTCAGGCCGCGAGCCCGAACAGGCTGGCGGCGTTGCCGCGCGCGATCTTGCGGCGGTCGTTCTCGCTAATCGACGCGCGCTCGATCCACCGTGCCGCCTGGTCGGACATCTCGAACGGGTAGTCGACGGCGAACATGATGCGGTCGGCACCCATCGTCAGCAGCGCACAAATCAGCGCCTGGTCGTTGAAGCTGCCGCTGGTGGAAACGTAGAAATTCTCAGCCAGGTAGTCCTGCAACCGCTTGTTCACTTGGTGGCCGATCGGGTTGTACTCGAAGCAGCGCTGGATGCGCCACGCGACATAGGGGATGGTCTCGCCGAGGTGGCCGAGGATCACCCTCAGCTGCGGCAGCCGGTCGAACAGCCCGCTGTAGACGAGCCGCAGCGCGTGCGCCGCGGCTTCCGCGGTGAAGCCCCAGGTGGCGCCGGCAAGCTCCGGATGCTGTCCGAAGAGCGTGTCACGCACCGGCGGCAGCGGTGGCCGTGGATGGATGGAGACCGGGCAGCCGAGGTCGGACGCCGCCTGCCAGAACGCGGCGAAGCGGTCCTCGTCGAGATAATGGCCGACATTGCGATCGGGGTCGGCGACGTAGCCGTTCACCATCACCCCCTTGAAGCCCAGCGTGCGGATCGCGCGCTCCAGTTCCCGCGCCGCCGCCTCGGGGTCCTGCAGCGGCACGCTGGCGAAACCCGCGAAGCGGCCGGCGCTGCGTGCGACCAGCTCCGCGAGGAAATCGTTGACCTTGCGGGCGCCATCGCGCGCTCGTGCCGCATCTGCCAAGCCTTCGATGCCGGCGGCGGTCAGCGACAGGATGGAGACGTCGATGCCGGCTGCGTCCATCTCATCGATGCGGCGCTCGCACAGGTCGAGCATCCGGCGCATCATCACCTCGACGAATTCGGTCTCGAGCCCACTGACGCGCGCGAAGGCCGCGGGGTCGAAGGCCATGCCCGCGCCGGTGGCCTCGGGCAGCATGAAATGCTCCTCGATCGCGATCTTTCGCAGCGGCGGAGCGGCGATCTTTGGGGCGCCGAGGACGGGAAGTTCAACGAGCGGCATGGTGCGTTCCTTTCCGGGTCGGGCGAGGCGCTCGAATTCGCCCCTGAGGCGAAGCCTGGCAAGGCCGCGCGGATGTGCCTCGCCGAAGCCGGGCGCAAATCTTGACTCAGATCATGGCGACAAGGTCCGTGCGGGAGGATTTTGCACTAGAATTCCTATGGGGATTTGCGCCGAATTCTCCTGACGGGAGGCAGGCCGATGTGTCTCGGTATTCCGATGCAGGTTGTTGTGATCGACGGGTTCAACGCCGTCTGCGAGGCCCAGGGTGTGCGGCGAACCGTCAGCCTGTTCATGGTCCGCGACGACGGCATCGAGGTCGGCGACCATGTGATGGTCCATGTCGGCTACGCGCTGCGCCGGATGACAGAGGCGGAGGCACGGTCGGCATGGGAGTTGTTCGGGTCCGTCATTGAGACGCCATCCTGAGGGGCCAGGACGATGAGCGTAGCTGCCGATACCGAGGCCCGGACGTGGCTCGACCGCATCCGCGCTCTGCCGGCGGGCCCGTCGGTCGCGATCATGAATGTCTGCGGCGGCCATGAGCGCAGCCTCAGCATGCTCGGGCTGCGCGCGATCCTGCCGGGGCATGTGCGGATCATTCCCGGCCCTGGCTGCCCCGTCTGTGTCTGCCCGGAGGAGGATCTCGCGGACGCGATCACGCTCGCCATGACCGGCGATGTGACGCTCGTCGCGTTCGGGGACATGCTGCGGGTGCCGATCAACGCGCCGAAGGGCGAGATCGCCTCCCTCGCGGCGGCGCGCGCGGCGGGGGCGGACGTCCGCCCCATCGCCTCGCCGCAGGAAGCGGTGGCGATCGCGCGCGCGGCGCCGGCCCGGCCGGTCGTCTTCTTCGTCGCCGGCTTCGAAACGACGACAGCGCCGGTCGCCGCCATGCTGGCCGAGGGTGTGCCGGACAATATCTCGTTGCTGCTCGCGGCCCGGCTGACTTGGCCCGCGGTCGCGATGCTGCTCGAAGCGGAGGACAATGCACTCGACGCGCTCGTCGCGCCGGGCCACGTCGCGACGGTGATGGGCGCGGAGGAATGGCGCTTCGTTGCGGAGCTTCATCGTTTGCCGGTGGCGGTCGCGGGCTTTTCCGCCGAGAGCCTTCTCGCCGCGATCTACTCGGTACTGCGCCAGAAGCAGGAGGGCATGGCGTTCCTCGACAATTGCTACCCGGAGCTGGTGCGCCCCCAGGGCAATCCCACCGCGCGCCATCTGCTGGACGAGGTGATGGAGGTGACGGACGCGGCTTGGCGCGGCATCGGGATCATCCCACGCTCCGGCTTTGCGCTGCGCGGTCCCTGGCGGGAGTACGATGCGCGCCTGCGCCACCCCGTCACGGCACCGCCGCGCCGGCGGCAGGGCGAAATGCCGCCTGGCTGCGACTGTGCCCGCGTTGTCCTCGGCAAGGTGCAGCCGGATCAGTGCCGGCTCTACGGCCGCGCCTGCACGCCACATCGCCCTGTCGGCCCCTGCATGGTGTCGGACGAAGGCGCCTGCCATATCTGGTGGCAGGCGGGCGTCCGGCCGCACTGAACCGATGCCGATGCAAGCGCGACGCATCGAGCTTGGCGGAAGGGTGCAGGGCGTGGGTTTCCGTCCCTTCGTCTACCGGCTCGCGCAACGCCACCGCGTTTGCGGCTGGGTGCGCAACGGTCTCGGGACGGTGGAGATCCTGGCTGCCGCCGAGCCCGCCGATCTGGACCGCGTCGCCGATGCGCTGCTGCGCGAGGCTCCGCCAGCGGCGCACCCTGTGTTGCTCGCGACGATTCCGGCGGAAGAGGCGGTGGAGCCGGGGTTCGCGATCCGTGCCAGTGCGGCGAGCAAGAGTGGTCGTGAGTGCTTCCCGCCCGATCTCGCGCCGTGTCCCGCTTGCCTGCGTGAACTCGCCGACCCCTCCGACCGCCGCGCCCGGTATCCGTTTATTAACTGCACGCAGTGCGGTCCGCGCTACAGCCTGATCCGCCGGCTTCCCTACGACCGCGCCAACACCGGGATGGCGGGCTTCGTCCTCTGTCCTTCCTGCGTCGCCGAGTATGCCGATCCGCTGAACCGTCGCTTTCACGCCGAACCGGTGGCCTGCCCCGATTGTGGCCCGCAATGCCGTTACGAAGCCGTCTCGGGTGCAAGTGCCGTGGGTGAAACGGCGATTGCCGAGACGGTTGCCGCCTTGCGCCGCGGCGAGATCGTCGCGGTGAAGGGTGTGGGTGGCTACCATTTGTTCTGCGACGCGGCAGACGAGGCGGCCGTCGCGGCACTGCGCCGGCGCAAGCGGCGGCCGGATAAGCCCTTCGCTGTGCTGTTCCCCGAGGATACGCGCCTGCTCGGCGCCTGCGTTGCCGCAGATGGCACCGAGCTGGACGTGTTGCGCGGCCCCGCGCGGCCAGTCCTGCTGCTGGACCGCAAGCCGGATGCGCCGCTCGCGGCCTCGATCGCGCCGGGCTTCGGCACCGTGGGAGCCATGCTCGCCGACAGCCCGCTCCACCACTTGCTCGCCGAGGGCTTCGGCGCGCCCCTCGTCGCGACCTCCGCCAACCGCTCCGGCGAACCGATGCTTACGGATGTGCAACAGGCGGTGATCTCGCTCGCCGGCATTGCCGATGGCTTCCTGCATCACGACCGCCCGATCGAGCGGCCGGTGGACGACAGCGTGCTGCGTGTCGTCGATGGAGCGCCGCGTATCATTCGCGGTGGTCGTGGTCTTTGCCCGATCGAGCACTCGCTGCCCTTTCACCTAGCCGCGCCGGTTCTCGCCCTTGGCGGGCACATGAAGTCGACCATCGCGCTCGGCTTCGGGGATCGCGTCGTGGTCTCGCCGCATCTCGGCGATCTTGACGACCCGCGCGCGCTCGCCGGCTTCGCGCGCATGGCAGAGGATCTGCAGTCGCTGTATGCGGTGAGCCCCGAGCTGCTGCTGGTCGACGCGCATCCAGGTTATGCCAGCGCGCTCTGGGCTCGCGAGCATGCCAGGGTGCAGGGACTGAAGACCGTTCCGATCTGGCATCATCATGCCCATGCCGCGGCACTGGCCGGCGAGTTGGCGCGAGGCAGCGCGCCGATCCTCGTCTTCGCCTGGGACGGTGTCGGCCTCGGACCGGACGGCACGCTGTGGGGCGGCGAGGCGCTGCTCGGCAGGCCCGGCGCGTGGCGCCGTGTGGCGCGGCTGCGCCCGTTTCGCCTCCAGGGCGGCGACGCGGCGGCACGCGAGCCGTGGCGCAGCGCCACCTCGCTTTGCTGGGCGGAGGGAATCGCGCCCCCCGCCGGGGTCCTGCCGGCTGCCGACGCGGCGATGGCTCATGCCGCCTGGCAGCGCGGCCTCAATTGCCACACCACCAGCGCCGCCGGGCGGGTTTTCGACGCAGCGGCCGCCCTGCTCGGCCTTTGTCGCGTGGCGAGCTTCGAAGGGCAGGGGGCGGCGCTGCTCGAAGCGCTCGCCGATTCCGCTGGCGAGGGCGAGGCCGCTTCGACACCGTTGCCCCTGTGCGAGGCGTCCGATGGCGTGCTCGAGGCGGATTGGGCCGCGGCGCTGCCGGCGTTGCTGGACGCGACCGTTCCAGAACCGTTACGTGCCGCGTCATTCCACACGACGCTGGCGGAAACCGCGCTGGCGATCGCCGAGGCCGTGCGGCGCCACCACGGCGTCGCGACCGTCGGTCTCGCCGGTGGCGTGTTCCAGAACCGTCGTCTCACGGAACACATCATGCGGAGCTTGCGCGAAGCGGGGTTCGAGGCCTTGCTCGGCGCCGCGATCGCGTGCAACGACGCCGGACTGAGCTTCGGACAGGTCATCGAATACGGAGCGCGCGCATGATCGAGGATACCCATGTCGGCCTCGCCCACGGCAATGGCGGGCGTCTGATGCGCGCGCTGATCGACGAGGTGTTCGCGCGCCACCTCGCCGATCCAGCGCTCGACACCAACGCCGACGCGGTATCCATCGCGCTGCCGGACGGAGAGATCGTGGTCACGACCGACGGCTTCACCGTCCAGCCATTGAGCTTTCCCGGCGGTGATATCGGCGCGCTGGCTGTACACGGTACGGTCAACGATCTCGCGGTCTCCGGTGCCAGGCCGCTCTATCTCACGCTGGCGGCGCTAATCGAGGAGGGACTCGAGATTTCGTTTCTTGATCGCATCGTCGCCAGTCTCGCCGCGGCGTCGCGCGCGGCCGGCGTGCGCGTCGTTGCCGGCGACACCAAGGTCGTGCCGCGCGGCCAGGGCGGTGGGCTCTATCTCGCGCTCACCGGCATCGGGGTGCGGCCTGTCGACCGCCGCCTTGGCCTCGGCACGATCGGGACAGGCGACGCCGTGCTGGTCAGCGGCCCGGTCGGCGACCATGGCATCGCGGTGATGCTCGCGCGGGAGGCCTTCGGGCTCAGCGGTGACGTCGAATCCGATGCGGCGAGCGTGCTGCCGCTGACCGAAGCGGCCGGCGCTGTCGCCGGCCTGCGTTTCATGCGCGATCCCACCCGGGGCGGGCTCGCCACCGTCGCGCACGAGATCGCGACCGGCACAGGCAAGATCGTCGAGCTCGACGAGGCAGCGATCCCGATCCGCGGCACCACGCGCTCCGTCTGCGACATGCTGGGCTACGACCCGTTCTATCTTGCGTGCGAGGGCCGTGTCGTGGCTGTCGTGGCACCGGAGTCGGCGGAGGCCGTCCTCGCGTCGTGGCGCGCGCTGCCGCAAGGTGGCGAGGCCGCGATCGTAGGCCGCATCGGCGGTGCGGCGGATGAAGGGTTCGCGCGCGTCGTGCTGCGCACGCGCATCGGCGGCGCACGCAATCTGCCCGAACTGGAGTCGGACCCGCTGCCGCGAATCTGCTGAAGCGGCCTCACGCTTCCAGCGTCGCGTCGAGCGCGGCAAGTTCCCGCCGCAGGGCCTCGCGACGCGCACGCATCGTTTCGAGCTGCGAACGCCGTGCCTCGTGTTGCATGTGCTCGGCTTCCCCGTGTCCGCGGCGCAGCCAGGCGAGCCAGGTGTCGAGCCCATCACCCGTCGTCGCCGAGACCGGCATTGCCTGGATGTGCGGGTTGACCTGCTTCGCCCCTTCGAAGATCCGCTGCATGTCGCAGCTCAGATGCGGCAGCAGGTCGATCTTGTTGACGAGCATAAGGTCGGCGGCGTGAAAGATGTGCGGGTATTTCAGCGGCTTGTCGTCACCTTCCGTCACCGAGAGGATCACCACCTTGTGCGCCTCGCCGAGGTCGAACCCGGCCGGGCAAACCAGGTTGCCGACGTTCTCGATGAACAGGATGCCGCCATCGAGCTGCGGCAGATGCTCTAGCGCATGGCCGACCATATGCGCATCGAGATGGCAGGCCTTGCCGGTGTTGATCTGCCAGGATGGCACGCCGGCCGCGCGCATGCGCTCGGCGTCGAATTCCGTCTGCTGGTCACCCTCGATCACCGCGAGCGGCATCTCGTCCTTCAGCGCCTTGACGGTACGAACAAGCAACGAAGTCTTGCCGGAACCCGGGCTGGACACGAGGTTGACGACAAACACTCCGTGCTCGTCGAAATAGCGTCGGTTGGCGTCGGCATGACGCTGGTTGGTCGCCATGATGTCCTGCTCGACCTGCACCATCCGTGCGGCGGAGAGGCCCGTCGCGTGCGCGTGCTCCGGCGCCGGCACATGGTCGTGCGAATGCCCATGCTCGTGCGGACGCTCATGCTGGTGCGAAGGATCGTGCTCATGGCGACGGCGCCCGGGCTCATTGTGATGATGCGTCGAGGTCTCCGCCTGGGTTGCCGCCGTCCCGCCGCAGCCGCAAATGGCGCACATCATGTCACCTCGAGTTGTCGGATTTTGATCTGCTTGCCATCGACAAGCTGCAGCTGATGGCTGCCGCAGCGAGGGCAGGGCTCGCCGAAGCGCCGCAGCTTGAGCGACGTGCCGCATGGCATGCACCAGGCGGTGCCGTCGACCTCGACGATGTCGAGGCGCGCATCCTCGGCCAGCGTTCCCTTCGTGATGATATCGAAATTGAACCGCATCGCCTCGCACTCGACCGCGGCCAGTGCGCCGACTTCCAGCCAGACGGCGTGCACCCGGCTGAATCCCTGGCTGGTCGCCTGTTCTTCGATCGCCTGCACCAGCCCCTCGCAGAGCGCCATTTCATGCATCGCTGGCCTCCTCGATCAGCAGGAACTGGCTCTTCTGCGCGTCGCAGTTGGGACAGTGCCAGGAGTCCGGCAGATCCGTGAAGCCTGTACCCGGCGCGATCTGCCAGACCTCGTCGCCGGCAGCCGGGTCATAGACATGCCAGCAGATCCGGCACTCGAACCGGCCCATGGAGGATGCGACCGCACCGCTCATGGGTACGCCTCCTGCAGCGCCCGGATCCGTGCTGCGGAATCGACGATGTCGTCGGCCGCGGCGCAGGCAGCGGCGGGAACGGTGGCGACCTCCAGCGTGTTCAGGATCAGCGTGTCGGTTGCGTTGTAGTACTGCACCCACCACGTCCCGGTGAGACGCGTGCTGCGGATGCGGCAGCTCCCGTAGCCGCCGGAGAGGATGATGGAAGGACCTTCGCCAAGGCTCTGCGCGAGCCAAGTCAGGTCCTCGTCGCTGAGTGGCAGCAGGCCGAGATTGACCACATGCCCGACGCCGCTTTCCACGAAGACAGCGCTCCGCGCCGCGAGCTCCGCGAGCACGTGCGGCGCGTTGATCACGCCATCGGGGATCGCCTCGGGTGCCGGCAAGTCGATCCGCCCGCCCGCATCGCGCGCGCTCTCGGCGATGACTGGCGGGACCGGTCCGACCTCGAGCCGGTCCAGCAACGTGCCGGCGCGCGGGTCGCGCGCACGCACACGCCACAGGCCCGTATAGGCGGTCTCCTCGATCTGCCATTCCGGCTCGCCGAGAACGAGCGCCTTCACTTCGCCCTCGAGCAGGATCTCGTCGAGGATCGCGTGGTCCTCGCCAGTAGCATCCGCGAGAGCGATCGGCGTTACCGCTTCGCCGGCGACGTATGCGTCGAGCATCGCCACGATCCGCTGCAGCCACTCGCGGCAGCGCGCGCGCCGCATCGGGTCGTCGGGCAGCTCGGGCGCGGTGAAGACGCGCATCTCCGTGGGCAGCGCCATAGAGTCCGGGCCCGGATAGGTCCCGAGCGGGATGGCGGTCGGCCGTGAGGGCGAGGGGGCTGGCATCGCTCTAGGCCTGCGCTTGGGTGGGAGGGCGCGGTGCGATGCCGTCCAGCATCGCGCCGAGTTGCCGGAGGTAGTCGTCCCAGCTTCGTATCCGCGAAATGCTGCCCACCGTCTCACCGTCATGCACCAGCACGAGGGTCGGGCGGATCGAAACCCGGAACCGCGCCGCGGCGTCCCGGTCGCGATCGGGATCGATCGTGGCGCATCGGAAGCGGCCGGGGAAGGCCTTCGCGAGCTCCGGCAGGACGACCGCGACATCGTCGATTTCCTTGTGCCGCGCGGCATCACCCGTAAAGAACAGCAACGTCGTGCCTCCGGCCAGCGCCGCGTCAAGTGCCGTGCCAGTGAGATCCACCACGTCTCGCGTCGCGGCCAGGCGCTGCAGCGCGGGGGAAGACGTCCCGGTCATGGCGCTGTCTCCGAGATGTCGGGTGATACGGTGTCGCGCTCATAGAGCGGCATCGCGACCGCGACAGGACCAAGCGGTTCCACGTCGCTGCCCGTGTTGCGCGGCATGAGGCTGAATCCTGCGTCGGCCAGATGCGCGCGTGCGTGATCGGTGGCTTCTCCGATGCGCGCGGCGACAGCGGGCGAGAGGCCGCCACCATAGGTTTCGAGATCCTGCGGCTGTACGCCGATCAGCACCATCCGCGCCGGGGCATGCCCGGAGAGCTGAGCGAGCGCCAGCACGTCCTGAAAACTCGTCTGGTGCAGGCTGAGCTTTTTCGCCGTCAGGTAGCGCGGTACCTCGTCATCGGTCGCGACCATGAGCACGCCCGGCACGAGCCCGAAATCCACCGCGTCGAGGATCACCAACAACCCCGCATCCTCGACCACGGGCAGCAGGCCGAGCCCCTGCGTGCCTCCATCGACGAGGTGGACATCCGGGCCCGGATCCCAGCCCTCGTTCAGCGCTTCCACGGCGCGGACGCCGAACCCTTCGTCGGCCCAGAGGATGTTGCCGATACCCACCACGACAGCGGAACGGGTCATACGCCTTCTTCCTCGTCGTCACGGTCGTCCTTGAAGAAGCGCCAGCCGCTGACCATGGTGCTCATGACACTATAGCGCGCCATGATGTCCTCGCGGATCGTCATGTAAACGTGCACCATCGAGAATACGATCAGGTACCACATGCCAAGATGGTGCCATGTGTGCAGGATCTGGCCATTGCCGAACAACGGCACGACCCAGCTCGTGAACAGCTGGTACGCCCAGGTACCGTAGCCGGTGCCCTGGCCGTAGAGCGCGAAGCCCGTGACGATCTCGAACAGCACGCCGAGTGTGAACATCGCGAACATCGCGATCTGCTCCAGCGGATTGTGCCCGATCTCCCGGGCCGTCTCGCGCTCGAGGAAGAAATACCAGCGGATTGTCCTGAACAGGCCGCGCCACCAGCTGCCCCGCCAGACCGCCGGCATGAAGATCTCGCGTTCGTAACGGCTGCCCACCACCGCCCAGTACATCCGCACCAGCAGTGCCACCGCGAGCACGTCGCCGGCGATGAAATGGGTGACGCGGATGTCGCCCATCAGGAACAGGTTGCTCGGCTGGCCCAGCAGAACCGGCCATGGCGGATCGGCGATCAGGAACCCCGTGACCGAGAGGGTTGCGATCGAGAACACCGTCACCCAATGCCAGATCCGTACCGGCAGGTGGTAGACATAGACTGGCGCCGAGACCCGCGCGTGGGTGGCGCGGGGTGGGTTCGACGCGGAGATGTGTGCCGACATGACGCGTTCCTCAATGCATTGGCCGCGGTGGCGTTGGCGAGCACCTTCCTCAGAGCGCCTGCACGCGAACCAGTTCGCCGCCATCGGGCGCCATCACATGCGTCGAGCAGGCGAGGCACGGATCAAAGCTGTGCAGCGTGCGCAGGATTTCGAGCGGCTGCGTGCCGTCGGCGAGCGGCGTGTTGAGCAGCGCCGCCTCGAAGGGGCCGATATTGCCGGCGGGATCGCGCGGCGAGCCGTTCCACGTGGTCGGCACCACAGCCTGGTAGGACTCGATCTTGCCGCTCTTGATGTGCACCCAGTGGCCGAGCGCGCCGCGCGGCGCCTCCACCTGGCCCACGCCCTTCGCCTCGGCGGGCCACGTCGACGGCTCCCATTTCGCCGTGCTCGCCGTGGCGAGGTCGCCGGCGCGCAGATTGGCCATGAGCTGGTCGTGGAAGGTTCGCATGGCGTGCGCCGCCCAGGAAGCTTCGAGCCCGCGCGCGGCGGTGCGGCCGAGCGTGGTGAACAGCGCCTCGAACGGCAGCCCCAGATCCTTGAGCAGCTTGTCCACCGGCTCCTTGAACTCCGGCATACCCTTCGCGTAACCGACCGTGAAGCGCGAGAGCGGCCCGACCTCCATCGCATGGCCGCGCCAGCGCGGCGCCTTGATGAAGGAATATTTCGCCGCCTCATCGAGCTGCCTGATGTGCGTCTTGGTCCCGACCGTCTTCGCGCCAAGACGGAAATCGGGGTCGGTGATTCCCGACCAGGGATGCAGGCCGATCGCTTCGTTAGGGTATTTGTACCAGGAGTGGTCGACGAACTCCTGCACCTGGTTGGGGTCGCGCAGGTCGACCGGGAGCACCTCCGAGATCTTGCCGTTCACGATCGCGCCGCGCGGCATCATGAGGTTGCCGTCGGACCAGTCGTTGGCGTGCACCGGAAACTCGCCATAGGCCAGCACGTTACGCCCGGAGAGCCCCTGCCCGTACTGCCAGCCCTTGTAGAACGAGGCGATCGCCTTGAGGTCGGGGATATAGACCTGGTCGATGAAGGCGATGGTGCGGTCGACGATCGAGGAGACGAGATTGAGCTGCACGATGTTCACCGGCGCGCCCGCGGCCAACGGGCCGTCGAGATTGATCGCGCAGGCCATGCCGCCGACCAGCCAGTTCGGGTGCGGGTTCTTGCCACCGAACACGGTGTGGATCTTGATGATCTCGCGCTGGAAATCTAGCGCCTCGAGGTAATGTGACACCGCCATCAGGTTGGCTACCGGCGGCAGCAGGTAGGCGGCATTGCCCCAGTAGCCGTTCATGAACGGGCCGAGCTGCCCGGACTCCACGAATTTCTTCAGCCGCGTCTGCACGTCGCGGAAATAGCCCGGCGAGGAGTTGGGCCACGGCGAGATCGACTGTGCCAGCGCGCTCGTCGCCTTGGGATCGGCCTTCAAGGCGCTGACCACATCAACCCAGTCGAGCGCGTGCAGGTGGTAGAAATGGATGAGATGGTCCTGTGCCCATTGCGTGGCGAGCATCAGGTTGCGGATCGTGTTCGCGTTGGCCGGGATCTTGATCCCCAGCGCGTCCTCGACCGCGCGCACCGAGGTGAGCGCGTGCACCCCGGTGCAGACGCCGCAGATGCGCTCGGTGAAAGCCCAGGCGTCGCGCGGATCGCGGCCCCTCAGGATCACTTCCAGTCCGCGCCACATCGTGCCGGAGGAGACCGCGTTCTGGATCGTGTTGTTGGCATCGAGATTCACCTCGACGCGCAGGTGCCCCTCGATGCGCGTGACCGGGTCGACGACCATCCGCCGGCCGGAATTATCGACGCTGAAGCCGTTCGGCGTGGTGATGCTGCTCACGGCCGGTCTCCCTCGTCAGGGCCGCTTCGCGCGTTCGTTCCGGATCGTTTCTTGCCGTAAACGTGCTTGACAATGCTGCCCGCAGCATGGGCGACGACACCGGCCCCGGCGACAGCGGCAACCGCGCCGCCGACCTCGTCCGCCGTCGCCTCGACGCCGAAGCCGGCCGCGATTGGCGACAGGCGCTGGTAGAACGGGCCGTTGTCCCAGAAATATTCCTCCGAGCAGCCGATGCAGCCATGACCGGCCTGGATCGGGAAGGAAACACCACCGTTCCAGCGCGTCGTCGAGCAGGCATTGTAGGTGGTCGGCCCGCGGCAGCCCATCTTGTAGAGGCAGTAACCCTCGCGCGCGCCCTGGTCGTCCCATGCCTCGACGAACTGGCCGGCGTCGAAATGTGGCCGACGGTAGCATTTGTCATGGATGCGCTGGCCATAGAACATCAGCGGCCGGCCGCGCGCGTCGAGCTCCGGCAACCGGCCGAAGGTGACCACGTAGGTGATCACGCCGGTCATCACCTCGGCGATCGGCGGGCAGCCCGGAACCTTGATGATGGGCTTGTCGGTGATGACCTTGTCGATCGGCGTCGCCGCGGTCGGATTGGGGCGCGCCGACTGCACGCAACCCCAGGACGCGCAGGCGCCCCAGGCGATCACGGCCATCGCGTTCGACGCCACCTCCTTGAGCTTGTTGACGAACGGCCGGCCGCCGACGATGCAGAACATCCCGTCTTCGTTCAGCGGCGGGTTCCCCTCAACGGCGAGGATGTACTGGCCAGGATACTTCTTCGGGATTTCGTCCAGGATTGCCTCGGCCTGGTAGCCGGCGGAGGCCATCAACGTGTCGTCGTAGTCAAGCGAGATCATCTTCAGGATCACGTCCTTGGCCAGCGGATGGCCCGAACGGATGAACGACTCTGAACAGCAGGTGCATTCGAGCCCGTGCATCCAAAGCACGGGAATTCTGGGCTTGGTCTCCATCGCCTCCGCAATTCGCGCAGCGTAGAACGGCTCGAGTCCGAGTGCCGCGGCGGTAAGGCTGCAGAATTTCAGGAAGGACCGGCGGCTCGTTCCCTGTGCCCGCATCACCTCGTAGAAGGTGTGTGTCTCTGCCGGCATGGCTGTTTTCCCTTCGTTGGAGCGCAAGCGCCGGCCCCGGGCGGCCGGTATACGTTCCGCCTCTGATAATAAAAACCCAGTATCGCTCATGACGCCGGCCAGCATTGATATAGGTCAAGCGGCGGCGCCCATTCCCGCCCCGTAAGGCCGGCGAGGGAACGCTGCGTTGCGTGGCTTGACAGCCCCGGGCGCGTTACGGCAGCGACATCCCACCGAGGACGCGGCCGGGCGGACATGAACAACACGGACAGGATCGGCGGATGGCCGGACGGATCGGCCGGCACGGTGAGCGTCGGCGGCCCCGCGGCCGGCTGAGCGCGCCGCATGCCCGCCTGCCACGTCGCCCGCTCCGTCAACTGCCCGGTCGGGGAACTCTACGACCTGATCGCGGATATCCGATCCTATCCGCGCTTCATCCCCGGCTGGCGCACCGTCGCGATCCTCGATCACGCGCCGGACCGCATGACCGTGCGCCAGGAAATCAGCCTCGGCGGCGTCGGCGTCGATTTCATCTCGACCGCGCGTTTCGATCCCCCGCACCGCATCGAGATCAGCTCCTCGAGCCATCCGTTCCGCCGCTTCCACCTGCTCTGGACCCTCAGCGAGCAGAGCGCACAGACGAGGGTCGAGGCGGTGATGGAGGTGGTCTTTGATGCCGCGCCGCTCGACCTTCTGGCCGCGCGGCTGATGCCGATGCTGCTCGGGCGCGTCATCGCCGCCTTCGACCGCGAGGCGAGTCGGCGCCGGCTACATCACGGTGCCGATCACATACCCGGCGGCCAGCAACAGCCCGGTCGCGAGATGCAGCCCGATGGTGATGCCGTTCACCCGCAGCAGGTCGAACGGCAGCCGCCGTCGGTCCTCGGCGGGATCGCGCCAGCGCTGCACCCAGGCAGCACCCAGGCGCGCCGCGAGCAGGAAGAGGGGGCTCGGGAGCAGCGCGAGCCAGGCAAACGGCGTGGCGAGGCCGGGATCGGCGCGGCCGAGCAGGCCGAGCAGTGCGATCAGCACGAAACCCGCGGCGTTGAGCGCTAGATAGGCACGGAAGGGCCGCCCGAAATCGATGCCACCCTCGGGCGTCTCGGCCAGCCGCACCACCCAGGTCCGCTTGCCCGCCGCGGCATCCGCCGGCGCATCCTGGAATTGGTTGATCCACAGGATCAGCAGCACGAACACGGCCACGGGCAGCGAGGCGAGCAGGCCCGCGAGCCAGGGCACGGGCATGGGCGCCGCGCGCGCCAGCACATAGACGGTGCCGAGCACGATCACTGGGCCGAAGCCGAGCGGCACCGCCACCTCGCCGAGGCCGCGATAGCTGAGCCGGAACGGCCCGATCGTGTACATTACCCCGAGCGCGCAGCCGATAACGCCGATGGCGAGCAACGGCGACGGCGCGAAGACGGACCCCGCGGACACTGCGTTGAGATAGAGGCCGATCGCGATGGTGGCGGCAAAGCAGAGCACGCTGCCGAGCAGGATCTTCCACGGCGCGATGAGGCCAAGCTGGATCGCGCGGCTGCCGCCCGTGAACGGGTTGGCGCCGATCTCGTTGCCTTCGTCGGCCCCGGTCTCGTGGTCGCCGTAATCGTTGATCAGGTTCGTGCCGGCCGCTGCCAGCACCGCGCCGAGCAGACACCACGCGAACAGCGGCCACGACCAGCCGCCCGCGTGCGCGCCGCGCGCCATGGCGAACCAGGCGACGGCGCCGCCCAGCAACACGGGCACCACGGCGGCGGTGAAGAACGGCGCGCGCGCCGCGCGGATCCATAGCCGCATCCAGGCGCCGAGATCGTCGAGCGCCCGCCGCGCGTCGCTGCGCTCGTTCTGCGGCAGGCTCTGCCAGGCGAAGCGCGGGGTGGCGAGCGCATCGACCAGCGCGAGCCGCGCGGGGTGCAGCCGGAAACATGCATATTCCACCGCCGCCGCGTCGCCGCCAAGCGTCCGGCTGATCTCGCCATGTGCGCTCGCGAGCAGGCCGATCATCCGCCGCCGCTGCGCCGCGTCCGTCACTTCGGCGCAGAAGCCGCCGATCTCGAGCGACAACCCGCCCGCCCCCTCGTCATCGCGCAGGATCGCCTGGACCCTCGGGTTGATCGCGAGCTGCGCGGCGATCCGCGACCCCCGGTGGCCGAGGAAGACGAGGTCTTCGCCGTCGCGCGCGCAGAGCAGCGGCGCCGCCGAGGGATTGCCATCCACCGCGCAGGCGATGACGAGATGGCGGGCGCTGTCGAACAGCGAGCCGGTCAGGGCCTGATCAGCCACGGCCTGTTGCATGTCGCCGCCGAAGCGGGCGCCGCCGAACAGGTCCATCGGGGTTCTCTTGCCGGTGCCGGGGCGCTCAGCCGCACATGGCGTTCAGGTTGATCTTGCCTGGTGCCTTCCTGGCCGGCGGCGTGGCCGATGGTGCCGGTGCGGCGGCCGGTGCCGCCGGCTTTAGGGTGCCGGGTGCCTGGATCGGCACCACGGAGACCTCGGGGCAGATGTTGAGCGCCCGCACCACGGCGGCCTGCTCCGGTTTCGCCGCCAGCGCCTCGACCGACTTGCCCCACGCGGCGAGCCCGCCCGAGAGGGCGCGTGCCATCACGCCGGCGCCCCGCAGCATCACCGCCGCCTCCGCGGCCTCGACCGAGGTGTCGCTGTAGAGAATCACCTGCGGCGAGCGCCGCAGCACGTTGATCTCCTCCGGCGTGCCGAGTTTCGCGAGCGGGACATTGCGGGCATCGCGGATATGGCCGGCGGCGAAGGCGGCGGGCGAGCGGATATCCACCAGCGTGAAATCCCGCCGCTGCGCCAGGATCATCGACTGGACCTGCTTGGATGCGATCGTCACGTCGCCGCGGGCGATCGCCTGGGCGAGCGTCATCGGCGCCGGGCCGGCGGGCGCTGCGGCGAGCGCGACACTGGCCGGGGCCATCACCACGAGGGCCGCCGGCAAGGCGGGAACCGCTCCCGCTGCGGCGGTGAGGAGCGAGAGCATCGAACGGTGTTTTCGCGCACGCGCCATGTCTATCTCTCCCTGGGCCCTAGAAACGCCCGCTCGGATTTTCGCCGTCCTTGCGCAGCCGGTCCAGCAGGCCGGCGTTGAACTGGTTGTGGAAATTGCTCCAGCTTGTCCGCTGGCCGGCGGTGACGACGACGTCGCGTAGCAGGAAACCGCCGACCAGCACCAGAACCGAGGCGAGGGAGGCGAGCACGGCGACCGGCCGGCGCCAGCTCGCCGCCTCGAGCAGCAGCGGCAGCGCGAGCCCCAGGGCGATGAAGCCGATCCAGAACAGCCCGGTCATTGCGCCGCCGAGCAACAGGGCCACCGCCTGGTGCTGCAGCGCGTCGCCGTTCAGCATATCGATCAGGTACAGCGCGATCAGCGCCATCTCCACCAGGATGACGCCGAGGTCGATCCGTCCGAACAGGTGCCGCTCCTCCACCGTGCGCGCGCCGAGGACAATCACCGCGGCCCCGGTCGAGAGCCCGGAGACCAGAAACAGCGGGCCGAGCAGCGCCGAATGCCAGAACGGCCTGGCGTTGAAGCCGGAGAGCAGCACGCCGGTGTAGATGCCGAGCGCGACCCCGAGCGCGACGTTGATGCCGGCGAGCGGGCGGCGCAGCGCGACGCACAGGTCGATGATCGGCCCGACCACCGGCCGGCCGACCAGCGGCAGGCGGCGCAGCAGCCGCTCCAGTGCCGGGAAACCCTGGGCGAGGCCGGCAAGCGCCAACAGCGCCATCGCCGGCATCACCAGCAGCAGGATCCACGAGCCCCAGGACATCGGCGAGGTCACTCGCAGCGTGGCATAGAAGCGCCAGACATTGATCTTGCGCTCGAGGTCGAGGAACAGCGTCGTCATCCCGACCGCGAGCAGAACCAGCGCCACCAGGGGCGCGCGATAGGCGGCGAACGGCGCCTGCCCCTCCCGCCGCGCGAGGATGACGGTGCCGGCGCAGAGCATCATCCCGCCGGCGAGGCCGCCGAAGAACAGGTAGGTCGCGATCTCCCAGCCCCAGATCGCGAGATGCGGCTCGACCCGCGGATTGGCCAGGACGCTCGCCAGGACCTGTTCGCGCATTGTCTGTCTCTCCGTGCGAGTGCTAGCGCAGGTAGAACACGTTGGGCTCGTTGCCGGTCTCGGGGGCCAGCACATAGTGCTCGCGCCCGGCGAGCAGCCGGCTCACGTTGCTCGTCGGGTCGTCGAGCAGGCCGAAATGCATCGCGTGCGCCGGGCAGGTCGCGACACAGGCCGGATCCTCGCCGTACTGCACCCGATGGACGCAGAAGGTGCATTTGCCGATATAACCCTGCGGCTGCATGATCAGCCGCGCGTCATAGGGGCACGCGGCGATGCACGCCTTGCAGCCGGTGCAGATTGTCGCGTCCACCACCACGATGTTGCTGCCGTTCCAGTACTGGCTGGCGCCGGTCGGGCAGGCCGCCACGCAGGTCGCGTGCGAGCAATGGTTGCAGCGCTCGGAACGGAATTCCGTCTTGAGCTCGGGGTAGCGCCCCTGCGTGATCTCCACCACCCAGTCGTAGCAGAGTCCCTCGGGGACGCTGTTCTCCATCCGGCAGGCATCGACGCAATCGGTGCAGCCGATGCACGTCCTGGTGTCGATCACCATCGCATAATGCGGCATCACGCACCTCCCTTGCGGAAGGTCACGAAATTGCCGCGCATGCCGGTGCCGCCCATGATCGGGTCGTAGAGGACCCGCGTCATCAGGCTCGAATCGTCGGCGCCGTTGCCGTGGGCGAGGAACAGCCCCGGCGCGGTGTGGCCGAAACCGTGCACGAGCCAGACGGAGTCAGGCCGCGTGCGCTCGGTGACGCGTACCCGAACCTTGTTGCTTGCGATCCCATCCTGGTTGACCAGCTCGACGTAGCTACCGTTGCGGATGCCGAAGCGCCGTGCCGCGGTGGGGTGGATCCACACCAGGTTCTCCGGCATCAGCTGGTAGAGAACCGGATTGTTCTGCGTGCGGCTGAAACTGTGCTGCGGCGCGCGCCCGTAATTCAGGTGGTAGAAGCCCTCGGGCGGCGCCTTCGGCCGCGTATAGCGCGGCAGCGCATCGAAGCCCGCGTCCTCCAGCGTCTTCGAATAGAGCTCGATCTTGCCGCTCGGGGTGTCGAATGTCGGCGTTTCGCCAGGCGCGTAGTAGATCGGCGTCTTGCGCGGGAAGATCTTGACTCCGGTCTTGCGCATCTCGGCGAGCGAGGTGCCGACCTGCCTGAGCTGCCAGTCGATCACCTCCTGGTAGTCCTTCCACGGGAAATATGTCCCAAGGCCGATGCGCTCGCCGATCTGCTTGGCGATCCACCAGCCCGGTTTCGACTCGCCGCGCGGCGGCAGCGCCGGCGCGCGCAGCGCGATCGACGGTTCGCGCTCGTCGTTGTTGCGCAGAGGGTCGTATCGCTCGAGATACGAACATTCCGGCAGCACGACATCGGCATAGCCCGTGATCTCGGCGGGCTGCACGTCCACGGCCACGATCAGGTCGAGCGAGCGCGCAGCCTCCTCCAGTATGCGCCGGATGCCCGGCATCGTCATCGGCAGGTTGGTGTCGTAGACAAAGAGGCCCTTGTAGTGCGCGTCCTTGCCATAGGCGTTGTCCATGATGACGTTGGTCACCGGCGCGCCGGCGAGCGGAAAATGCGGCAGCGTGAGATCTCGCCAGGACGATTTTGGCTTCGGATAGGCGGGCGTCGGATAGCCGGGCAGCGCGACTTTCTCCGGCAGATAATAGCCGCCCTTGCGGCCCCAGATGCCCAGCAGCCCGGCAAGGATCGCCATCGCCCGCGCGCGCTGCGTGTCGTCGCCCCACCAGGTGGAATGGCGGCCGGGGTGCAGTACGGTTGCCGGGGCCACCGCCGCCATCGTTCGCGCCGTCTCGCGGATCTGCTGCGGCTCGATCCCGGTCTCGCCATACGCCCATTCCGGCGTGAACGCCGCGACATAGGCGGCGAGCGAGTCGAGACCCAAAAAGGTGCGCGACACGTCGTCGGCATCGTAGAGCTGCTCGGCGAGGATGACGTGGATCCATGCCAGCAGCAGCGCGATGTCCGTGCCCGGGCGGATCTGCAGCCAGTATCGCGCCTTGCTCGCCGCGACGGAGAAGCGCGGATCGACGACGATGATAGTGGCGTCGTTACGGATGCCGTCGGTAAACGTCCGCACCTGGCTGTTGTGCAGATTCTCGCCGATATGCGTGCCGATCAGCACGATGCAGCGAGCGTTCGCCATGTCGGTCTGTTCCGGCGAGCCGAAGCCCTGGCCGAAGGTGAGGTAGAAACCGGTGTCGCGCGGCCCGCGGCACTGCGCGAAGGCGGGTTCGGCGATGCTGTCGCTGCCGTAGGCGCGCACGAGGTGGCTAATGTGCGCCGCGCCCGGTCCATGCACGAGTGCCGCCATGCGGTCGGGCCCATGCTCGCGCGCGATCCGCGTCATCCGCTCGGCGACCAGCGCGAGGGCGTTGTCCCAACTTGCCACTTCGAAGCGCTGGTCCGCACCCTTGCCCACCCTGACCAGCGGCTTCAACAGCCGGTTCGGATCATAATAGGCGCCGACGCCACCCGTGCCGCGCGTGCACAGCCGGCCCTCGCAATGCGAGTCCTCAGGATTCCCAGTGATTTTCCACAGCCGCTCGCCGCGCGTGTGCACCTTCGCGGCACAGGACCAGAAGCAGATGTTGCACACTGTCGGCGTCTCGGTCGCCGGCGGCTCGGTCATCAGCCGCTGCCATTCGGCCGGCTGGCTGCAACCGGCGAGGCTCGGTCCGAGCAGAGCGGTCGAAGCGACGGCCGAACTGAGTCTGATAAAGTCGCGCCTTTGCATGCCGCTCCTGTCTCCCCACGGCTCGCGAGCAGGAAATGGTGCCGGGTTTTCGTTACGGTGTGTAACGATCAATTGTCCCGCACGTCGGATTTACACGGCTGAATGCATAGATCGGTCGCTCGGGGCGTCATTGATCCAGGTCAATGCACGAGCTCGCTGGGCTGAATATCCGCATCCCCGACGCAGAGTTGTCCGGGGCGCCGTTCTCGCGTTAATGCCGGCGCGGATTGGCGACGACATCTTGCCGTTGCTTGTGTCGCAAAGCGCACAACCGCCACGCGGCTCCCGGACCTCGACGCTGCCGAGTGCAAGCGAGGAGGAAGAACGCCATGGCATCGACCAAGTCCGCCTTCAACGTCACACTTGCTTCGGCCTTCGCGCTCTCGGTCGCGGCTTTCGGTGTTGTCCTGCCGGGCGCCGCCCGCGCCGCGCCGCCGCCCGCACCTGGGCTCGTTACACCCGCCTGGCTCAAGGCGCATCTGCACGACCCGAACCAGGTGATCATCGAGGTGTACGATACCAACGCGCAGAAATCCGCCTATGAGTCGGAACACATTCCCGGGGCGGTGTTCACCGGCTTCCTCAGCGAGCCGTGGCGCACAACGGTGAACGGGGTCCGCGGCATGCTGCAGCCACCCGCGGAGATCGCAAGGCTGATCGGCAGCTATGGTATCGGAAATGCAACGAGGGTAATCCTCGTGCCCGGCGGGCGGACGCAAGGCGACTTCAACGCCGCGGCACGCATCTTCTGGACATTGCGGATAGAGGGCGAGGATAACGTCTCGATCCTCGACGGCGGCGATCATGCCTGGCTCGCGGATCCGACGGATCCGGTGGCGACCGGCGACGTCGCGCCGAAGCCAGTGGCCTTCGTGCCGCAGCACGGAAAGGGGTACCTCGCTACGCTGGAGCGGGTGCAAATGACCCTGAGCACGCATGAGTTCCAGCTTGTCGACGCGCGTCCCCCGGCGCAGTACGACGGCAAGGTCAAATCGCCCGTCGACGCCCGTGCCGGCACGCTTCCCGGTGCGTTCAACCTGCCCTACACGGTGGTGCTGACGAGCGACGGCGAGGGCGTGCGCCCGATGTCCGAACTCAGCGCGACGTTGCAGCGCGCGGGGATCACGCGCAACGGTCCCACAATCACCTTCTGCAACACCGGCCATCTCGCCTCGACAGCCTGGTTCGTCCTGCGCGAGGTGTTCGCCAACCCGAAGGTGCGGCTCTACGACGGTTCGATGACGGAATGGTCGGCGGATCCGTCGCGGCCGATGGTCAAGGGTCATTCGCCCTTCTGAGCAGGGAGAACGGGAGCATGCAGCGAGGCGCGGCGACGGTGGAGCGGACCCCGGGCGGATCCGGCGGGCCATTGCCCGTACGTCGCCGCAGTCGAGGCCGCGGAACGAAGTTGAATGCCGCCGCTCCGCTGCGCCGTGCCGCGGCGGCCGTGGTTGAGCAGGTCGCCGCCTGGGCCGGTCGGGGCGAGAGCGCGCCCTCGCGGCTGCTGGCACCCGGCGGTGAATTCGTCGAATGGGCGCACTACCCGCAGCCAGACGCGGTCTCGTCCGCTTCCGGCTGGCGCTTCTTTTATCATACCCATTCCGCCCCGCAGCGCCTCGGGGACGAGCACGGGCACTTCCACATCTTCGTCCCGCCGCCACGAGGAGCGGGGCAATCACCCAGGCTCTTCTCGCATCTTGTCGGCATAACCGTCGACGCGCGCGGCCTGCCGCTGCGCCTGTTCACCACCAACCGCTGGGTGACCGACGAGATCTGGCAGGACGCCTCGTCTCTCGAGAAGCATCTGTGTCGGCCGGGGCTGCACGGCGCCGAGCCCGCGGACGTGGCACGCTGGCTCGACAACCTCCTGGTGCTTTTCGCCGACGATATTGCGGCCCTGCTGCATGCGCGCGCCCGGCGGCTTGCCGGCTCCGCGCGCAGGATTGATCCGCGCCGCCTCGAGGACCACCGGCTGCGCCTGCCCAGTCAGCTTCGCGTCAACCTCGCCCGGCGGGTAAGCCGGATCGATGGCTGAGGCGTGGCGGCGTCGCCTGCTCAGGGCGCGCCGAGCAGCGTGAACGCGGCCGGAAACGCTGCGATCGCGACGCCGATGACCGCGAGCGCGATCAGCGCCACGGCGGAGCCGAGCGCGGACCGCCCGGCGAAGCCGATGGCATAGATCGCCTTGAGCACATTGTTGGAAGAGGCCGCGATCAGGATCGCCGCCGCCATCGCGCCCGCTGTGACTCCCGCAGTGCCTCCCTGGGCGAGGTTCAGCACGAACGGGTCGATGTCCGTAACCCCCACGATCGCGGCGAGGATGAAGATCCCGGCCGTGCCGAACCGTGAGGCGGTCCAGCCGGAGGCGACGGACACCACCAGGAACAGGCCCGCGAAGGTCCCCGCGGCCCCGATCTCGAGCGGGTTGCCACCAGAGGTTCCAGGCGGTCCGGCTGCATCAGCCGGGTCATGCATCCGGTACTGCAGCGTGGCGAGCACGAAGGCCAGCAAGGCCAGAATGAGGAACACCACCAGGAGCGAACGGGCCAGGGCGAGGTTGAAGACCGCAACGACGACGAGGATGCGCACGTACATGATGCCGGTCGCGAGCGTGATGCCGGCCTGGCTGCGGCGCCACGTGGCGGAATCGGCATGGATCTGCCGCGCCAGCACAACGGTCATCGCGGTCGAGGAATAGAGCCCGCCGAGGGCCGCCATCCACAGCCCGCGCGCGGCCGGCGGCCAGTAGCGCTGCGCGAGATAGCTCCCGTAGGACAGCGTCGAGACCACGACGAGTGCGAGCCACACCTGCCGCGGCGTGATGCTGGTCAGCGTCGTCACCGGCTGGGTCGGCATCAGCGGCAGAATGATGCCGGCGAGAATGAGGAACTTTCCGGCGGTGACGATCTCCTGCATCTCGACGCGGCGCGCGAGCCCGTGCAGCCGTTCGCGCCCGGTCAGCAGCAGCACGGCACTAACCGTGAGCCCGATTGCGATCCAGTGCGGAAACGCCAGCGTCATCGCACCGAGCAAATAGGCGTGCACGTTGAGAATGGGGACAGTGAGCCCGACATGCGGCTCGCTGGCCTCGTCGTGCTCATGCTGGTAGCTCCAGTAGTACACCGCCAGCCAGACGCCGAGCACGACCAGCCCCGCGGTGAACGGCACGAAGTCCCGCGGATCGAGGCTGTAGAGAGCCGCACCCGCCAGCGCGAGCAGCGGGAAGGTTCGGATGCCACCTGGCCGCGTGGTGTGGACGCGCGCGAAATAATCCTCGAAGGCGAGGCCGAGGAACAGGCTCAGCGCCAGCAGCAGGCCGAGCTCGGCCGGCGTGGGCAGGAACGCCACGACGTTCTCGGGCGCGGGCGCCGACACCGCCCGCCTCTATAAATTCATGTCGGCGAAGCTGCGTCCGGCCTCGGCCATCTCGCGCAGCAGCGGCGCCGGCTCCCAGCCATGCCCGCTTGCCTCGGCCATTGCCTCCACCTCGGCCAGCACCGCCCTGATGCCCTTCTCGTCCGCCTCGTGCATCGCCCCCCCGCGCCAGGCCGGGTAGCCGTAACCGTTGACCAGCACGAGATTGATGTCGGAGGGGCGCTGCGCAATGCCCTCGGCGAGGATCTTCGCCGCCTCGTTGACCATTGCCGCGTGTACGCGCGCGACGATCTCCTCTGCCTTCACCTCGCGCCGCGCGATGCCTTTCTCGCGCGAGGCACGCAACACCAGCTCCGTCACCGCCAGGTCCACGTGTCGCCCCTCGGCATCGTGGCGGTAATAGCCGGAACCCGTTTTCTGTCCGAAACGACCCATCTCGCAGATCCAGTCGGCGATCTGCACGTACCGCACACGCGGATCACGCGTCGCCGCGGCGCGCTTGCGCCCGGCCCAGCCGATGTCAAGTCCGGCGAGATCGGCGACGGCGTAGGGCCCCATGGCGAAGCCGTAGGCTTCCAGTGCCGCGTCCACCTGTTCCGGCATCGCGCCGTCCTCGAGCAGGTAATCGCATTGCGCGCGCCAGCGGCTGAGGATGCGGTTGCCGATGAACCCGTCGCAGATGCCGCTGACCACCGGCAGCTTGTGCAGCCGCTTCGCCAGCGTGATCGCGGTCGCCAGCACTTCGCCCGCGGTGCGCGGCGCGCGCACCACCTCGACGAGGCGCATCACGTGCGCGGGACTGAAGAAGTGCAGCCCCAGAACACGTTCCGGTGCGTCAACGACATCGGCGAGCAGGTCGACATCGAGCCGCGAGGTGTTGGAGGCGAGGATGGCGTCGCGCCGCGTCACGGCGGAGAGCCTGCGGAACAGCGTCTCCTTCGCGCCGAGTTCCTCGATGATTGCCTCGATCACCACGTCGACGTCAGCGAGCATCAGCAGGTCGGCGCAGAAGCTGATGCGGCCCAGCCGTTCCGTGCGCGCCGCGGGCGAAAGTCGCCCGCCCTTCACCTGGCGGTCCAGCACCGCGCGCACCCGCGCTTCAGCGGCGGCGGCGGCGGCCTCGTCCGCCTCCACGAGCACCACTGGCAGTCCGGCGCTCGCGAGCGCGATCGCGATGCCGGAGCCCATCGTGCCCCCGCCCACCACGCCGGTGCGCGCCACTGGCCACGGCGAGGGAATACGCCCGCCCACCGCGGGGATCCGCGCGGCCAGGCGCTCGGCGTGGAACAGGTGTCGCAGTGCCCGGCTCTGTGGCGCACGGCGGAGGCGCTGGCTCTCCGCCCGCTCCTTGGCGCAAGCCTCGGCGAACGGCAGGTCGAGCGCCCAGCGCACTGCCTCCGCCGCCGCGACCGGGGCCTCGGCGCCGCGGGCGCGCTTGCGCACCGCGGCGACGGCGGCGTCGAACGCGGCGCGATCGACCGGCGGCA